>CAYMNM010000014.1:12899-28982 GCA_964391795.1 uncultured Anaerolineaceae bacterium
CCAAAGCCAGAAAAGCGTCTTTCAAGCACCTCAATCAGGCGTTGCTGTTCCTTATTCTTCTTTTCCTGGTACTCCGAAGAGGTGCCAGTCGTCCAATCTTCAAAGGTGGGGCCGATGGCGAGCACTGTATGCTCATCAGGGCCGCAGAGGGTTTTGTCATCTATGCTAAGGATGTAGACGGTCACCTCGCTCTCATCCAGTTTGTCAGGGTTGCCTACCAACATCTCAATGGGTGCGGTGCCCTCGGGGATCACATTCTTATCCACCACGCTGTAAAGCACCACACTCGGGTAGGTTGGCACCATGTTCTTGGCCCATTGCCTGCGTTGCGGGGTTGTGTGTGCCGGGTCCAAAAGCTTGTCGTACAAATTCCAGACGGTACCAGAGTAGATGATATTGGCAGCCCGCAAAGTGCAGCCATCCGCAAGTTTCACACCGGCCGGTTTATCGTTCTCAAAGAAAATGGAAACTGCTTCCTGCTGCAGAAGCATGTCTCCGCCGTGTTCTTCGATGACTTTCTCCAGCTTTCCGGGCAGAAAGAGGGTGGAGCCGGCGGGGTAATAACTGCCGCCTACGTGGTTATCCACAAACATTACTGCTGCCAGGATAGCCGGGGCTTCTTCCACGGTGGCGTAGCAGTAGGTAGAGGTGAGTTTGTCAAAGAATTTGAAAATCTCGGGGTCTTTGAAATATTTGCTTAACAGGCTCTTTGCGCTTTGGTTGAGGTAGCCCAAAAAACGGGCGTAGGAAAGCGGGTGCCTGAGCATGCTCTTGAGCGCGGCCCGGGGTTCGGTTTCATCCGCGGAAGTGTAAGTGGGAGATTCCACCATCACATGCTGGTAGACCCTAAGCATGTCGCGGTAGAAGCGATGGATATTCTCGCGTTCATGCGGGAAAACTTTTGAGAGTTCATCCGCGAATTTTTCTACATCTGGCCAGAAAGGAATGCGTTTGCCTTTGAAATTGACAACGTAAAGCAGGTCGTGCCGGATGACATCAATGGGCTCTTCCAGGCAGTTGAAGACGAAACGGTGAGCGTTGAAACCGTGCTCGCCAAAACCATAAAGCATGGCCGCGCCGTTATCAAAAGTTACCTTGCCGCGTTTGAAGATACCGCAGGAGCCACCTGGGTTGTAGCTTTTTTCCACCACAGCCACTTTTAGATCGCGTTTTGCCAACAGGCTGGCAGCCGTCAGGCCTGAAAGCCCCCCGCCTATGACAATCACATCGTAATCCATCGGCTCAATCCTCATCAACACGCAGTTAATTACTCAAAAACCTTTATAAGCCTGCCAGCTTTTCGCTGATAGCCCAAACCCTTTTGCCAAGTTCCCGATCCAGTGCGTAAGGGGCTGGCTTTTCGGGGATAGTCAGATTGAAAAACACGCCGCTGGTTTCAGCCATTTCAGGCGCTGCCGCCGCGTAATAGATGGCGGAACCGGAAATGGCGGGATCCTTAAGGAACCAGCTAAGAAAAAGTTGTTTGTATGCCCGGTAAGTCCAATCGTTGTTCATACCGATGTTAGACTTCACTTCGCCGGGGTGCACCGCGTTGATGGTTACGCCAGTGCCCTTCAATTGCTCCGCCAACTCCCAGACGGTCATCAATTGCGCGTTCTTGGAGGCTCCGTAGGCTTTAAGACCCTTAAATTTGCGCTTGTCCCAGTTGAGGTCGTTAAGGTCCAAGCCGCCAAAGCGGTGGCCTTCCGAATTGATCTGGATAATACGTGAGGGGGCGCTCTCGATCATTCTGGGCAACAGCAGACGCGTCAGCAGGAAGGAAGCAATGTGATTGACGGCAAAGGTGAGCTCGATGCCATCCTCAGTGAGCCTGCGCCTGGTGTTGTGCAGGCCGGCGTTGTTGATGAGCACGTCGACGCGCGGGTAATTGGCAAGGATCTCAGCAGCCGCCTGGCGTACTTCCGCCAACCGGCAGAAATCAGCCTGGATGACGTCCACCTGTGTGCCAAATGCGGCCTCCAATTCTTGCTTTATCCCGCTAGCCTTATCACAATTGCGGCAAACGATCACCAGGTGCGCGCCGCCCTGTGCCAAACGCTTGGCGGTCTCGTAGCCCACACCGGAGGTTGCTCCGGTGACCACACAGATCTTTCCATCCATGCGCGCCGCGGTGGTTTTCTGAACCATCCGGGCGTTGACCATGAATTGCAGTTCTTCAGGAACTTTCATATTAGGCACTTATCACCCGAATTTGTTTCTGAGAAATTTCCGGTAGGCATTCTTGAAGTGGGGAATGCCATTGAAGATATCGCCCCATAGGTCAAAGTAATCCCTTTGGTGGATGATACGGTTGTCTTCGCCAATTGTGAGCTTGGTGCAACCGTACATCGGGGTGGAGGGGTACTTTTTGAAACGCATGACCATCACCCACTGCATGAAAACAAGATTGCCGTCCACAACGACATCCTGAATCTCCATATTCAGCTGCTCACAGCGCGCGGTGAGGCGGTTGCACATGGCCTTGAAATCCTCTATGCCCTCGATCCGTTGAATGCTATCCTGGAAGACGATTTGCTCGTGGTAGTAGGGAAAGATGTGCGACCAGTCAGGTTTGCCTTCTTTGTTGTAGGTCTTGGACCACAACTCGCGAACCAGGTCAACTGTTAGTGGCTGGAGGGGAGAGGTTTCGGTTGTTGTTTCTTCCATTTTGTCCTTGTAACGATTTTTCGTCAAACCACCTGGCTAATGAACTTAGCAATAATTTCAGACATAAATCGTAACAATTGTATCTTAACCCCTCCAAAAAATTGAAGTTCAGGTTGGTTGATAGCGAAGATAGCGTTGCATGGGTTACGCCGAGCGTAATTACTGAGAATGGCGCGAATATTTCTGATTTTTGGAACCAGGCCGGAAGTGAGTTCAATTTGCTGCCAAGCGGCCCCAATGAGAACGAGTTGGACTATTTTATAAAGTAGATGATGGATACAATGATGCCGATGGTGACTACCACAATCCTAAGCGTTCTTGCGCTAACCTTGCCGGCCAATTTACCGCCAGCGATGCCGCCAAGAAGCGCAAAAATGGCCATGATGGCTGCGACGAGCCAATCCACCTTATCCGAAAAGATAAAGAAAAATGAGGCAGCCAGATTGGTGGTAAGGGAAAGAATTTCTTTGAGACCATTCAATTTTGTGAGGGAATCATTCAGAAAAATTCCCAGTACTGCCAGGAAAATTATGCTGACCCCGGCACCAAAATAGCCTCCATAAATCGCGGCAAGTAGTACTGCCATCGTGCTGACGATTATCGGAGCACTTGAGGTAGTGCCATCCGCGTTGCGCCTCGAAACCCAATTGCGGACCTGATCTCCAAAAGCCAAAAGCAGCGAGGCAGAGAGAATGAGAAAAGGCACCAGGTCTTGAAAAAGTGCTTCTGGGCTTCTAAGCAAAAGGAAGCCACCCAAGACACCGCCAATAAGGGCAGCTGGAAGATACCAATACAGGCGCTGGGTTTGGGTCTTAATATTCTTCCACTGTGCGCCAACTGCTCCAAGATATCCGGGAGAAAGTGCCACATGGTTAGTTACATTGGCTACCACTGCCGGAATTCCCATGGCAGTGAGCGCTGGGAAGGTAAGCAGTGTTCCTCCTCCGGCAAGTGCGTTGATTGTGCTGGCAAAAAAAGTTGCCAAACCAATCAGTAAGTACTTCCACAATTCCAATTGCATTATTAAGACCTTTTAGTGTAAAGTGCGGTCACGTTCCTCGTGATCCAACGGTTCCCCAGCCAACTGGGTGAGTTGTTCCACCATTAACGGTAGCGGGTTTTTCGAGGAGGTCATCCAACCCATTCTCAAAAAGTTCCTGTACGATCTCAAAATGGGTGGCTGTTGTGGTCAGTACGAGGCAAGCATCTGGTCGGCTATCGATCAGATGCTCTGATCGTGTGAAGCCAATGGGGATCTGCCAGCGTTCTTGCGCAGTTTTTACGGAATGAAAATTGCGGCTCATCACGGAGGCAATCTGCACGCCCTCCATCGATTTTAGAAGGGGTAAATAGGCCTTTTGGGCCTTTTCGCCGATACCGAACAGAGCTAATTTCATACCTTCCTCTATACCTCAGTCTGAATTCCTTGTTTCACTGGAACAAATCTTCCAATAATGATCATGAAAATCTGATTCTTCTACGAGCTTACTTCCAGGTTTGATAATTGTAACTTAAGCGATTTCACAAACACTGAGGGAGGAGCGGTATATTGAAAACAAGCATTGTCTCGATCTGAAATGATAAAAGTGAGCAGAGGAACGAAGCCTGTTTAAAATTCGTACTACCGGGTTTGAAGGCCTGCTTTATAATAATCATAAATAATTCATAGCCCTTCTATAATTGAATATGGAGGTTATCATGGAGCAAATTGCACCGGTCATTCTCTTACTTGTGGGTCTGTTGTTCGTGATTATCGGATTAATCCAGAAATTGCGCGGCATTGTCGCGTCCAAGTGGCCGTCAGTTCCTGGTGTAATGCTGAAAGCCGAATTATTTGAGCATCTCACCAAGACAAAGACATCCACCAACCGCATGTCCACATTTAGCTCTTACGAACCCCTGGTTGAGTATCGGTACGCTGTAGACGGGAAAATGCTGACTGGAAATCGGATTGCGATTGGGCTGACAAGACTGCCGCTTGAGAAAGCCCAGGAATTTGTGGATAAATATCCGGTTGGTGCGACTGTGCCAGTTTATTACAATCCTAAGAGCGTCAAGGAGTCCCGGTTGGATGTTTCAGCAGCCAACGCCACACCTTCGCTCATCATAGGGGTAATCTTGGCAGTTGTCGGTTTGGCCTGGATGGCGATCACATTGCTCTGATTGCAAGCTTATAGTCCGGCGCGCATCAACCAGATTCTCCTTAGAAAGAGATTTATTGTCATGCTATCATCCCGTTTGTATCAAACAGAGACTGATTATGAGCAAATGCAGGCTCTATTGGTGAAAGCCCGCCATTCTACCAGTGATTGGCGTTACGCCCACATTGGCGAGCTGGCTTTCAACTTCTTCATGATCGCCATACACCTGGAACCCCAACGGTTTATCCGCCTCTGGTACGACGGTCAAAACCTGGTGGGCTTTGCCATGCTCAGTGAAGACCCAGGTGTTGATTGGCAAATTTTGCCGGATTACGAATGGCGCGGGATTGAGGAGGAGGCACTTGCTTGGGCCGAAACCCTGTTGGAAGATTTACGCCGACAGGAGCCAGCCAAATGGGGCGGGGCGCTGGTTGCGGGCTCACGGGTGGATAACCCCGAACGCATTGCTTTCCTGGACCGGAACGGCTTTAGCTACAGCGGTGCGTTTGCCGAAGTCAATATGATCAGGTCGCTGGACCTGCCCATCCCCGAAGTTCCACTACCGGAAGGCTTTGAGGTGCGGGCGTTTAGCGGGGGCAGTGAGATTAAAACCCGGGCAGATGCCCAGCGCCAGGTTTGGCAGCCTTGGTCGGTGGGGGAGGTGCACGATGAGGATTATGCGTTGCTCACGCGCCTGCCGGGCTACAACCCGGAATTGGATATTGTTACGGTGGCGCCCGATGGCACAGTTGCCACTTATGTAAATGGCTGGCCTGACCCGCTCAACAAGATTGGCGATTTTGGCCCTGTTGGGGCACTGAAGGCCTACCGCCGCCAGGGCTTGACGCGGGCTGCCCTCTACGAATGCATGCGCCGTATGAAAGACCACGGCATGAACCGCGTTTGCATTTCGACCGGAATTGCCAACACACCTGCCCGAAACCTTTACGAGTCACTCGGTTTCAGGGTTGTCAACCGTTATCTGGACTACATTAAGCCGGTTTAAAACTTCTATGCTGATTGGGGGGAGGTCGGATAAAAGGCAATAAACTGCGCGTAGATTTAATACTTCAATCTAAACATTAGATAACATGTCCTCATAAAGTGAAATTTGAGACAAGCAAAATGATTGGATCTACAACTTATAACAAAAATCGTATAATGCTTATGTCAATAGACATTTCCAGTAACAACAAATCCACAGGTCTCTTAACACGACTATGGGAACTACCTTTCTGATCCTAAAAGCCTGCCAAAGGGTAGAACACAATCAAGGATAGTTGCACTAAACGAGGGGAGTCTGATACGATGAAAATTGACAAATCTATTATTGACTGGCTTCTGGATTGCGACCCAGCCATCCGCTGGCAGGTGCAACGGGACCTCCTTTGCGAACCTGAGACGGTCTACGAACGCGAACGTGCCAAGCTTCTACATACCGGCTGGAGCGCGGAGGTGCTGAGACAGCAAGACCCCGATGGCCTTTGGAACCAGCGGCTTTATAACGGTAAGTGGATTTCAACCACCTATACCCTCTATTTGCTCAAACTTCTGGGCTTGCAACCGGGCAATCCCCAAGCCCTCAGGGGTTGCGAACAACTGCTCAACCAGGGGCTTTACCAAGGCGAGAAGATCCGTTACTGGCAGGACGAAAGCGTTGAAGACCTGGGAGTCACCTCCCTGGTGATCTCGGTTTGCAGCTACTTCCACTTGAAGTCAGAATCTCTCGAACGGGTTACTGAATACCTGGCAAGCCATCAGAATGTCGAGGGCTGTTGGTATATAAATGATTCACTCGCGGCAAGAGATTACAACTTTGAAGCAACCCTGCTGGCATTGGACGCGCTACTGCAATTCACGCGCCTGCACCCCAGGCAGAACCGAACCCTGATGAACCAGGTCATCGAACGCGGGCAGAATTTTCTGCTTGACCGGCAACTGGGCATTACAGGTGGTAAAGCTCTCAAGCAAAAATGGACATCCTTTTCCTTCCCCGCTTATTGGCATTACGACATTCTGACAGCGCTGGATTACTTCCGTGAGAGCAAAGCAGACAAAGATATCCGCTTTCAACCCGCTATCGATTTGCTGCTTGCTAAGCAAAACCGCGATGGCAAGTGGGCATTGGGTAGCCGCCACCATGGTAAGACTTATATCGAGATGGAGGAAGGTGGGGCACCCAGCCGTTGGAATACCTTGCGGGCGCTGCGCGTGTTGAAATGGTGGTATGGAGAATGAAGTTGAAATCACCGGGGCAGCGGGTGCGAGTTTTGGCATGCGATTAACCGTAGAAAAAATACTGTAGACACACCTTTACGCTGGTAAAGTTGAAGTGCAAAGTAAGGTAAGCCAGTTACGAGTTAGTATGTAAAAAAGGTGAGGGCAAAATGAAAAATCAGAAGAGTTCAAATATCATCCGCATCGTGTTCATGCTGCTTTTGGTGCTGGGGGTCATCCCACTCCTGCCCATGCTGATATCAGGCAAGTGGGATTGGTGGCAAGCCTGGCTGATGGCGGGCATCTTCGTTCTGGGTTTTCTTGTCAGCCGCGTGATCGCTGCCCGCAAGACCCCCGACATTCTCAAGGAGCGGGCAAATTACAACCAACAGGAAAACACCCAACCTTGGGATAAATGGCTTTCTCCAGCGGTGGCTTTTGGCAGTGTTTTCATCCTACTGGTGGCCGGGTTGGATGCCAGATATCAATGGTCAGCAGGCTTCTCTGGGTTGGTTGAGCTTATTGGATTGCTGCTCATCCTGTTTGGTTACTTACTTGGCTCTTATGCCTTCATCACAAATGCCTTTTTCTCTGGCACCGTGCGTATTCAGGATGAAAGAGGGCACAAGGTGATCTCGAGTGGGCCTTACGCATGGGTGCGCCACCCGGGATATTTGGGCAGCCTGATAACCAATCTGGGCATTCCGCTCTTGCTCGATTCTGCCTGGGCATACATACCGGCGATAATCTTTAATATCTTGTTTATTGTTCGCACACGCCTGGAGGATCGTTTTTTACAGCAAAGCCTGACAGGTTACAGTGATTTTGCGCAGAAGGTACGCTTTCGCCTCTTCCCGGGGATCTGGTAGCCGCGACAGATTTTTATAACAAGGTATAATAAGATCAGCATCAAGAACGTCCACGGGATGTGGGCTGGCAACCGGCTTGGAAACAGCAGCGGTGCCCTGAGACTGAAAGGTCTCGATGCGCGAAAGATAGCTTTCGAAATAAGGTTTCTGTTTTTATTTAACCGCTTCCGCAGCATCTTTCCTTAAGCTCTTCATCCCAACGCTCCTGATGACTACAAAGCTTAAGGAGAACTAAGATGATTAAGATTTCAGAGGAGCAATTCAAGCGATACGAAGCCAATTACCCGGGCATAACAGAGCAAATACTGCGTTTTGACAAAAGGGTCATGCCACCCTGCCCATTCTGCGACTCTGCAGATACCGCGGTTGTAATTTGTGGGATTATCGGCAGAACCATCCACATTGCTTCAGCTACGACCCATGTGAAGCTACTCGCAAACAGAGATCGCCGCCATTTTTATTGCCACAGTTGCAAACAATATTTTGACCTTTTATATTGAAGAGGCGGTGCGTTATAAATGATTTTGGATGTTCTTTCGTGTAGAATCCGGAACGCTTTTCAGCGGTCTCTACTTGAAAAAATTTGTGGACAATTATGGTCACTCTGGCTCGATCGGCGAATTTTTTGTCATCCCGACGGGAGGAGGGATCTATGTTAATCGATATTTACCCCACAAGAATGCTGTGTAGGGCAGGATTGGTGCGTTTTTCACCAATCCGCCAACCAAATTGGTCATGAAAGGTATTGGTGGATTGACCAAAAGAGGGTCAATCTCCCCCTACGCCAAATTTCTTTTTGACTGAATGGTAATTACCGGCGAGCTCGAGCCTTCGCGTAAGGCAGGATTGGTGTGCTTTTCACCAATCCGCCAACAACTCGATAAACTCAAAATGATTGATCATGTTTTTGGAGAGGAAGTTATGTATGAAAGAATTAGTTGGTCCATGGAGGACAGCTTCTGGGTACTGAGCATAATGGGGCAATTCACTGACGCAGAACTAACCAAGTTTGGAATGAGTCCAGAGGTTATCACCAAGTATCGGAAATTTGTAAAGCGCGATGAAGAAGACCTGGCAAAGCAGAACCTGGGTGAAAATGACTAAAAGATAATCTACTTAAGGAAGCCTTCAAGAAAGAGGAAAAGTCGGGTTCATAAGCAGGATAGACTGTATAATAAACAAAATTGCTTCTCACTCATCCACAAGCCGCCTGGAGGAATTGCATTTGTTGACTTACGAACCTGATGAATGAATTCATAAGCCAAGCGCAAGCGAATATGCTTCAAGGGTTCTGTTATCGGTTCTTGGTCTTTCTGCTGTGTTTCAAGAGCTTCATCGTCGAGGATCAACCTAAAAAATTCACTGCCAATTATCTTTTCAGAAATAAACCCAACCAATGTGCCCATTTCAACCAGTCAAGACCGGTCTCTTTCTGACGATTGAAATTATGTTTCACTAGACCTGAAGCCCAAAAGAGGAGCTAATATGAAAAAGAAATCAATACTTCCAGTACTCATTGCACTCTGTTTTTCGGCCTTGGCCTGCTCGATAGGTTACGAGGGAATCAATTTTTCTGGGGATCCCGAACCTGAACAACTTTTACGGGAAAATCTAAAGAAAGAATTGGAGGAAGCAGCGAGTACTAATGAAACAAGCTCTGTTACAGTCGCCACAGCAGAGCCGCAATATCAAGCTGTGGCACCTGCAAGTTCAAAGGCGGAAAGTGTAGTAACAGGCTCAAACGTGTATTCCGTCAGCTCAACCAACTTCGATTGCATCTGCCAGGAAACCCCCAACATGACGGTGGACATAAAATTTGAAGGCGATCAGGCGTTGATAACCAATCAGGGCTCCGGAAGCCCGCTGGTTTTTGATAAAGTGAACGATAACACCTATCAGAGAACCTTCATGGGCTACTACATCCTAAGTAGCGGAACAGGTGATCAACAAACAGAGACCAAGGTGGAAGAAGAGAATCGGACAGTCGTGATTCTCACAGGCACCGGGTATGTGATGGAAAACTACAAAGGTGAGAACAGTACACCTTGTTGTTACCATACCTTTACGGTTAATAAGTAAAACCTAAACTTTTCGAAACATGATAGAGGGCGTGCTTTCAGCAACTTACCTCTTCTTTGAAGTTAATATTGTGGGAGTACAGTAGGGTTGAAGAGTAGACAGGGGGTTACTTAGGCTTGTCAACATGTCTGGATGCTGAGGCAAAGTATTGACAAGGCATTGAAACTAATTTGGCTTTGAGTGATATTTCCTAATAGAAATTGAAAAGGACAGTCCTATGGAATACACAATCAAGTCACTAACAATTGACCAAAGCAAAGACCTAGTGGCAACTTTGCAGGCGAGATTTGAGAAGAACAAGAGCCGTCATGCCGATGTTGAATGGGCGAAAGTTCAAGCCAGCCTAGAGGCAGAACCCGAGAAACTTTGGTCGCTGCAGCAAATGGAGCAAAGCGGCGGCGAGCCGGACCTGGTAGCCGCCGATGATAAGACGGGTGAATTTGTTTTTTACGATTGCTCCGCTGAAACCCCAGCTGGCCGCAGAAATGTTTGTTACGACCGCAAAGCACAGGACTCACGTAAGAAATTCGCTCCGGATCACAATGCCACGGATCTGGCTGCGGAATGGGGCACCGAACTCCTGTCAGAAGAGGAATATTACCAATTACAGAAACTTGGTGAATTCGACACCAAAACTTCCAGCTGGTTAGCAACCCCTCCTGAAATCCGCAAGCTTGGTGGCGCCATCTTTGGTGACCGGCGCTATGGGCGCGTCTTTGTTTACCATAATGGGGCAGAAAGCTACTACGGTGTGCGCGGATTCCGCACCTCGCTAAGAGTCTAAGTAATCGCGTTTGCTTTTTCAGTATTTAATTTCCCGCGCAGGGCATTCAGCCGGCTGTATAATCGTTGTGAAACGACCTCATTAAAAGGAAGGAAGCCATGAACCCAGCAGCCAATGTTTATGATGAATATAAACAACTTCTCGCGGAAGGGAAAGTTCAACAAGCCTACCGCGGAATTTTACAGTTCATGCTGAGGTTGCAGACGCGCCTGAAGACTGAGCAGCCCGATTTTGATGTTTCGGGGCTCTATCAGGGCTACATGGATATGACCTATTTTTCCTTCACGCCTGCGGCTTTATCAGCCTCGGGCTTGAAGATCGCGATTGTTTTTTTGCATGAATCTTTCACCTTTCAGGTTTGGTTAAGCGCGAGGAACAGAAAGCTGCAAGAAAAATTCATCAACTTATTGAAGCAAACTGGCTGGAACCCTGCTGAAATCAGCGCGGTTGGGCCAGGAATCGACTCGATTGTTGAGAACACATTGGTGTTTCAACCAGATTTTGAAGATCCACGCTCGCTATCTGACCAGATTCTAGCGGGTTCTCTGGAGTTTTCAAGCAAGGTCGAAGACTTCCTGACTGGTCAAAACAGCCTGTGACCGAAATTGTGGAAGCCCCCAACCCGTTCGTAGGGGGCGAATTTTATTACGATGAACGCTGGCAGGCCGAAAAAACGATCGACCCCAGTGGTGGCGCGCTCTTTCTCAATGGTGGCAAAGCCTGCTTGATGGTCATCTGCGATTACCTGCGTGATCACGGAACCCGACAGGTACTCTTGCCAGCCTACCTCTGCCCTACCATTCTGGATACGCTGGACACCTGCGGTCTTGCTTATGACTTTTACGACATCAATGAAGATTTCTCCATCGATACCCAAAGCCTATTAGCGAAGTTGCGCAACGGTCAGGCTGTGTATTTCATCAACTATTTTGGCTTTCGGGCAAATCCTTCTGTCTTGTCTTTTCTGGGGGGCTTGCAAGGCGAAGGCCATTTGTTAATCGAAGATAACGCCCAGTCAGGCTTCCCACCGCACAGCATTGGCAACTTTGTTTTCAATTCCATGCGCAAACTTTGCCCACAAGATGGCGGATATCTAAAGTCAGCATTTGACCTCCAACCTTACCTGCCAGCTTACCAGGGCCGGCCTAACCGCCGCCTGCCACTCATCCGGCAATATCGCCACGAGCTGCGGGAGTACCTTTTCTCAGACCGGGGGGATTACGAAGCGCTGGATGCCCTGTTTGCCCGGGCTGAAGCGTATTACGCCAACGACACCGTGGTGCTGGGAGACGAGGGAGAACGTCGGCAGATTGAGCGCCTGGATTGGCCGGGCATCAAGCAAGCTCGCCGTAAGAATTACCGGGCGCTTCAAAAATTAATTGCGGAAAACCAACTCATCACACCTATCTTTCGGCGCCTTCTGCAGGATAACATGCCGCTTGGCTTGCCGGTTTATGTGCAGGCCGGCTTGCGTGACGCGCTTAATGAATATCTCGGCGAACACGGCATCGGCCTTACTATCCACTGGGAAGATATCACAAGCGACCCGCGCCTTCAAAGCCGTACCCGAGCCAAAAAGATGGCAAGCCGCATCCTGACACTCACCACAGATCAGTACACCTGCGCCGATCAATTGCAATATCTCGCCCAAAAACTGGCGGACTTCGCCGCCCGTTATGGACCTTAAAAGCACATACTGTTGCATACCGGCAGGTGGCCAGCAAAAATTATCTATCTTTTTTTTCCATGCTCCTAAAGCCAGGTTATATACCATCTACTCTGCACTATATTAAAGGAAGGAAGCTACGGATTAGAAGCGGCTATTACCCACTCACTTAGCTGTTTATGGTTTGGTAAAATTTCATTAAACAGATGGAGGAATTGCGGAAAGATGTTCAGGAGTAAACGTGATCGCGGCTTTAGGACCTTTGCCTGTTTGCTGTCCCTAATTTTTCTGGTTACTGCCTGCGGGGCAAAGGACCAAACAGCAAGCCCTGGCCCGCTGCAACAGCAGTTGCGTGTTAGCAACACCGGTAGTACCAATATCAAAGACCTGGTGATTGTCTTCCCCGGGCTTAACTCGGAGATGGAAGCTGTCAAGCTGGAATTTGGTGACCTG
Source organism: uncultured Anaerolineaceae bacterium (assembly GCA_964391795.1). GTDB lineage: Bacteria > Chloroflexota > Anaerolineae > Anaerolineales > Anaerolineaceae > Mesolinea. The sequence goes on from CAYMNM010000014.1 coordinate 25,776, forward strand.
CCCGCGGGACAAACCAGCGAATATTTGGATGCGCCCACCGGGGTTTACCGCTATGGTGCATATACCTACACCTTGGAAGGCAGCGAAGTTCTTCAACCCGTTACGGATTGGGTGGGTGAAGGCCCAATCGCAGGCCAGAAATTTACTTATCAGGTTAACCTGGCCCTGAATAAACCAGTGGGCTCCCAAATAAGGCTTATCAAGGTCGTGGTAGACGAACCCTAATCAGTTAAAATCAGAATTTTTTTGCCTATCTAAAGCCATACATTAACAAGATTTGACTTAAATCTTTTTTGTTGGAAATGCCACTGGTGGTAGGTCTTAAGCCTAATATTCAAGGACCGAATAGCAAAACATGCGATAAGTCAGAGTATAATTTTTAGCGTAAAGACGCAAGAATTTTTTATCCAATAAACATAATTGTCTCCATTTTTTTAATGGATTTAACTGGAAATAAACCCTAAGACCCGTTGGAAAGAGACAAAATGAACACTAAACGCTTTACCATCCTCCACAACAACGACATGCACGGCGACTTTTTGGCTGAAACGGGCCAGGTCAACAACGAACTTATTGGTGGTCTCTCGTTGCTTTCCGGTTACATCAACCAGGTGCGCAAGACAGAAAAGAACGTCATCTACGCCATCGCGGGGGATATGGTGCAGGGCTCCATTATCGACAGCGAGTATAAGGGCATAAGCACCATCGAGATCATGAATTATCTCTCCCCGGATGTGGTGACCCTGGGAAACCACGAGTTGGACTACGGCTTGCCGCATCTGCTCTTCCTCGAGAAGCTGGCCAACTTCCCAATCATTAACTCCAATATGTACATAGCCAAGTACAACAAGCGGTTAATGTCGCCTTATCTGATCAAGGAGATTGATGGCTTCAGCATCCTCTTTATCGGGATTATCACCGAGACCGTTATGGATTCTTTACGGCGGGATGGGCACATCGGCACTTTTATCAGTCTTGAAGATGCAGCCCGCGAAACCGGACGCATTTGCGATGCTTACAAAAATGCTGATATTGACCTGACGATCCTGCTAACGCACATTGGTTTTGAATCTGACAAGGAACTGGCTGCCATGCTAAAACCTGAATGGGGGGTGGATATGATTTTGGGTGGTCACTCGCACACTCTGCTGGAACAGCCTGAGGTGGTCAATGATATTCTCATTGCACAAGCAGCTGTAGGAACCAATCAGGTAGGGCGTTTTGACATTTTGGTGGATGACGATACCAACTCGATTGTGGATTGGAAATGGCAGCTTGTTCCCATTACCAGTAACATGATTGAGCCAGACCTGGAATTGCAGAAGTTTATTGACGGCTTTAACAAAGAAGTTGAGTCTAAGTACGGGTCCTTGATTTGTCGCTTCGCGCGTAAGCTTACACACCCCCAGCGCGAAATTGAAACAGCCCTGGGCAACCTGGTATCAGATATTTTTGCCGAAAACTCAGATTGTGATGTAGCTTTTATTGGCAGCGGTTCCATCCGTACCAAAACTCTTGGTCCGGTGGTGACCCTGCGCGAACTCAAACAAACCTTCCCTTACGATGAGGGCTACCTGAAGTACACCGTTACCGGTGAGCAGTTGCAGATGATTTTCTCACACATCATGCGCAAGGATAACCGCAATGGAGAGGGTGAGTGCTACCAGGTTAATAGCGGGGTCAAGGCGGTTTATGATGATGTTTTCCAGCGGCTTGTATCGCTGCAGGTAGGTAATCAGGAAGTAGAAAGAGATAGGCTCTATGTGATAGGGCTCACTGACTATCACGCAGCCAACAGCGAAAAGAACATTGGCCTCTCGATGGAATCCTTAACTGCTCACGGCCCCATGAAGGTAGGCGCAACCTCCATGCAAACTGTGCTTGAGGAATATCTGCGTGGCCATCAAAACATTTCCAGCAACGTGGAAGGCAGATTAACCTACCAATAACAATCAAATTCTGGCATCTTTTGGTGTACCAATCTTATTATTAGGAGGCGTTATGGAAGAGGTTTTCGACAAGTTTGGCCCTTTTATTGGTATTCTGTTGGAGCTGGTGTTTATTGGTTTGGGCATAATGCTCATCCGGAAACACACCAAAAGCAAACAGAAAGCCGCGGAGTGCCTCAATTGGCCAACTGCTTCGGGCAGGATCACCCGCTCTGTGGTTGAAAGAAGTGAAAGCAGTGATGAAGACGGCACTTCTTACAGCTACACACCAAAGATCGAGTATGTCTACAATATTTCGGGGCAGGATTACACCAGCAAACAGGTGGTTTTTGGTGGTTTTAGCAGCACCGGTAGCTCTAAGAAACCTCAGTTGGTGGTGAACAAATACCCCCTCAACGGCTCGGTGAATGTTTATTACAACCCTGCCAACCCACATGAAGCTGTACTGGAACAGGCTATAGGCTCCGGCGCCAAAGGCGCCCTGATCGGTGGGATTGTACTGATCGCAGTAAGCATTTTGATGGGTTTGCCAATATTACTTGCCTGGCTGGGTTAGTTAGATTTAGCTCTGGAAAATTCGATAGTAGCCTGCCGTTAACACTGCCGGGCTTTCTGTCTACTTGTTGCGAGTACCGCCGTGGCGTGGGCATCTGAAAATCTTTTGCTGATCCAGGTTCTGCCTACTATAAAAAGAAAATCACCATAAGACCCCCTGGTCTTTGGAATTTCTTGAATCCCCGTGAGAAAAACCAAATAGAATGGCTACATGTAATCCATCATTGAACAAAAATCGCAATGGTAAGTTAAGGAATGAACAATCAATAAAGCTGCTAAACATGCGCAAGATCTATCCCGAAAATTATTGTGTCTTTTGGAATAATTCACTATAATAACAATGTCTTCACATTTATAACAATCGAATAAGGACTGTATTGCATGGTTGAGATGCCTTTTTGGGCTATTCTGCTTGCCTCTCAGGAGGGGGGTAACTGAAGGTCTGTAAAATTGTGTCGGTTTTTGGAAGAAGAGGTGAATGATGCATTTCAGACGGATCTTAATTATCCTTATGGTCATGATCTTCATGACGGGTACACTCTCTGCTGAGGCAGCCGCACCAACAAAATCTACCGCTCTTGAGCCCTGGGATAGCGAAGTAGTGGACATGATAAGCGAAGGGTACGTGGGGCCATTTGTCTCCATTGACCACTACGAACGCAACGGCAGGGCTTACATCAGTTACTACGATGCAGAAAATCAC
>CAYMNM010000015.1:0-28388 GCA_964391795.1 uncultured Anaerolineaceae bacterium
GTTGGCGGTGCGCCGGTATAACCTGTATATGCCAACACAGCCGGGTTCCAAGCCAGCGAACCGGTGTAACTGCCTAAGGATTGCCCGCCAGAGCTACTCATGTCGATGTTGACCATAATAGTGATGGTTTGGCTTATGCTCGGTGATAATGTAGAGGGCGTAATTGCCGCGGTAACAAGGGCTGGGGCAGCATTTGCCACGGAGGGCCCGTTTATCTGTGAGCCTATTACTAAAACCATAACGATGAGCGTGTTGATAATTACACGGCTGATTTTGTTGCTCATCTCACTTCCTGACATTTCATCACCTTCCTCAAGGTATGCAACCCAGGGGGGCAATCACAGTAGCCGGGCAGCCTGGCTGCCCAAGCGAATAACTCACAGGAATTCCTACGTCAAACGACAGAATAATCAGAGCGTCAGTTGAGTTCACCGAACCATCCCCGTTTACATCCCCGCAATTCATCGGACAATATGTGAGCGAGTTCAAACCCACATCCGCTGAAAGTACAATCAGGGCATCGGTGGAATTGACATTTCCATTGGCGTCCACATCACCCAGTAACTTTTGCGCGACAAAATGAGCGCTGACCGTCTTTGTGGCGTCCATGGTGACGGAACAAATGCCGCTGCCTGTGCAGGCGCCTTCCCAATGGTCAAACTGATAGCCTGAGTTGGCCGTTGCGGTAACGCCAACGACGGTTCCACTAGGGTAAGTGTGCGTGCCGGCTGCAGGCACGGTGGTTCCTGCACCTGTTGGGCTTACTGAAATTGTCAGATCGAACTCTGTCGCTGCGGGGTCTGAATTGACATAAAGAAGCTCGATCCCATTTCCAGTGCCCAGGTTGCGGGAGTATTGTTTCTCCGTTGGGTTGTTCCAATGCTCATGCACGCCCAAGCTGTTCATACATGTGCCATCTTTCTCAGGGTCGTAGCAGGTGCCGGATTCTGGAGCGTCAGCTTGGGCGGCTTCATGCAGAAAATCCTGCACTCCCTCATACTTCAAGACCTCATCCGGCCATTGCTGGCTGAGGAAGTCGAAAGCAACAGAGTCGATAGCTACCGGGTCCATTGAAAGGAAAAGGCTGGAGGGCCAATCACCGTTGAAAGGCGCCATACTCCAGGTGGACGGGTTGGATGCCCAGCCTTTTCCACCATAAATACCATCTACAAGATAGAGCACGGTTTTCCCGCCGATGTGGTCATTTCCCATCAGGTCCACTAAGGGGCGGTAGTAACCCATATCCCTGTAGGCGGTATTGAAATCCTCAAGTGGTAAACGCTGATGCAGGTCGTAATAGCCTGAGGCTATCGGAGTTCTGAGCATCGAGCCGTAATGGTTTTTAGCAGCCACCGTTAAGCCAGCGCGTTCATGGCTTTTGAGAACCGAGAAGTTAATGAGGTAATCGGCAGCTTCATAGGATTGCATGACGCAATCCTGGGTCTTGCCGTTGGCATCGGAGGTGCTCCATCCATAAGCCACGCAAGGTGAGGTGTAGGCGGCTTTGGCGCGGCCCAAGGTGCCGCGGTTGTCTTCGTAATGCACATCAGGGAAGGCGCCGTGCAGAGGATTGTAAAGATAATTGACAAACAGGCCGGTGGCATCTCCAATGGTGATATCTTCCTGCGCAACCCCAGCCTCATTGACCAGCTGCTGTAAAAGCGCAAGCAAGAGTTGGGGCGAATTGGCTGTGGACCCCTGGGTGACCTCCCCCTTGAATACGGGGTTATAGGAAGCGTCCGCGAAGGCACCGCCAGCATTAACTGTGGTGAGATTAATTTTGATGTAGATTTTTTCTCCGGGTTGATAGGATGTTCCACCGTTGTAGTGTTTGAAAATGGCATCCCAAGCCTCGGATTGTTCATCTTTATCGGCGTAAGCCTGCAGGGCCCAGTCCATCATGCTTGCGGCGGCGGCAGGGTCGATGTGTTCATACCAGAGCTCGGAAGAGGCCGGACCAGCCCAATTTGTAACCTCCGGGTTGTGAACCCACACAACCCTGCCAGGGGCCAACCCTTTCGCAACTCCGATAGGAGAATTGACTAGATGAGCGGTGTAGTTTAGCCCCGAAGCGTTTGCGCTTCCGCCGTAAGTGCCACCCAGCAGAAAGAAGAACAAGGTGAAAGTCAGGGCAATCTTCAGGTACTGCTTCTGCAGCAGCCAGTGTCGTATTTTTTGAAAGGTCAGAACTGATGCCAATGGAACCATCAACCAGGAGACAAAGGAAACAGCCAGCGGAATAGCTACTTGCTGGCAGGGGTATCTGGCCCGGCTTGGTTTCGGCACCACGCGCAGCAAAACCCAGAAGAGTGCGGCTAAGCCAAATATTGGGAAGAGCCAGGGTGAATACATATCGAATGGCTGCAGGCCGATGATCCTGCCAGTTTTTGGGCATAATTTGAAGATTCTTGCCTTGAGCTTTTTCATTTCAATACTTAACTCTTCCATCCCGCGCTCTTTCTCGGTTTGCTGCTTCGCTTTTAGGCTTATCAATAGGCAATTAGTGATTTGACTCAAAAACGGTCAGTCCCCACAGCCAGGTGGCTGGGTGACTGAGAGTGGGCAGGCTGCTGTGCCAATGTCGTAAGGCACTGAGAGACCTACATCATATGTCAACAGAATCAATGCATCTGTGGAGGTGACGAAACCATCACCGTTTGCGTCCCCGCAGTTCATGGGGCAGTAAGCCGATGTGTCGATGCCGACATCAGCTGAGAGGATAATCAGAGCATCGATTGAGTTGGCGTCTCCATCAAGATTTACATCACCGAGCCTCGCCTCTGGCGGAGTACTTGGCGCCATCGTGTATGAATAAGTTGTTGTTCCGCCTGTAGTGGCTATGTAATCTACAGTTGCCTGCGTTGGATTAACGGTTACGCGTAAATGCCCAGGGCTGGGCAAGGCCTGGATGGTGTACCCGCTGCCTGTGGTGTAGATGTTAAATCCGCTTCCAGAGAAGCCTGCCGCGGGGAGGCTTTGATAGACGACATTATCGCGTTTTTCGTAGGCGTATTGATGGTCATGACCGTGGAAGAAAGCAGTAACGCCGTTATCTACAAAAATCGTATGGACCGGGTCTGAGCCCCATCCTGATCTTTTACTTCCCCATTCGTAGGTGGTGCCTGCTTCGTTGTAGCCGCCCCATTCAGCGATATGCGCCGGGTTTGCCCCGCCGCGCACATAATCCTCGGAACCGCCAGCCATGTGGTGGGCAAATACGAATTTGTAAGGTGCTGTGCTACCTTCCAGGGTCTGCTTGAGCCAATTGAATTGTGTTTGCCCAAGAGTCCAATCCCACCGGTCACCAGAACCTGTATCGGTTCCTTCACCGCCTCCGATGTCTCCTGTAAAGGGTTTTGTCATCGTGTACCAGAAGGGATCAACGACCACGAAGAGGGCACCTCCCCACTCCCAGGCGTAATAATCTTCATGCAGTTGATCGCCAATCAGTTGCGGGTGCGTCTCAGTATTACCAGTGTAGAAAGAATCCGGAATAGGGTTTAGGTAAAACTTTTTCTGGGCATTAGTGCCTGTGATTGGCTGGCTGGTTGCGACATTCCCTGTGTCATCCAAGTGCCAACCTTCCTGCTGCTCATGGTTACCTGGTGCCAGGAATATTGAAGCTGAGTGGCCAACTAAATCAAAAAATTGGCGCTGATAGGTATAAGCTGTATCTGCGGCACTTTGTGTTGTGACATTGTCCATGGCAAAGGTGTCGCCCAAATCGATAAGGAAATCAGGGTGGTCAGCAGCAACATTATTCATGGTGCTTGTCCACGTACCAGCACTTCCCAACATAATGTTGACATGCGAATCAGAGGTGATGTCAAAAGTAAACGATGAACCCGTTGTGCGTTGGGTCCAGAAAGTGTGTTCTGGTCTTGCAACCCAACCAGAACCACCGGCATTGTATTGCATGCGGTAGTAATACCTTGTGTTGGGTTTAAGCCCGGTGAGCGTGGCAGTGGATGGCTGGCCCCCGGTTGCTGTTATATTGCCAGTTTGAGCAGCATAAGAACCGGATGAAGTGCCATACTCGTAAAAATAATCAATATTGGAATCAGGGATAATTTTGATACTGATCGAGGTGTTTGTCGGTCTGCCAAGCAACTCCGCCCCGGTGAAAGTTATCGTTGTCTGTGCCCGGACCTGGCTTTTAGGTTGTAGCCCAAGAAGCAAGACTATGCAGAGCAAGCAAAAAATCAGTCTGAAAAAGCGTTCGTTTTTGTTCGGTTTATTTTTTACTAATTGTGTGTACATAGAAAACTCACTTTCTCTTATTTGCAGTTTGTGGTGCTTAAGTCATTGTTTTCCTTCTCCAAATCTCATTGTTAATTTCATTTTGTTGATAACTCCGAAATCATCTGCTTTCACATTACGGCAAACAGCCTGGAGGAATCGCCGTAAGGCTACTGGGGCAACCAGGTTGTTCAATCGCGAATGGAACACCATTTCCAACGTTGTAAGTTAAAAGCACCAACGCATCGGTTGAATTAACCAGACCGTCGCCGTTCACATCCCCGCAATTGATTGGACAAAAAGCTCCAATATTGATATCTACGTCGCCTGATAGGATGATGAGTGCATCTGTTGAGTTGGCTTGGTAGTCGTGGTTGACATCGCCGAGAAGATCTTCAGGGGGCTCGTCTGGCTGTACTGTGTATGATGTGATAACAGAGCCATCCATCATGTCGATGTACTCTACCAGGGCCTGGCTTGGGCTGACAGTGACGCGGATGTGGCCTGAATTGTTGAACTTTACAGCCCCATCATAGTAAAGAATGTCTTCTGGGTCGGGGTACTGGGAGGCATAACTGCCAGTCTGTTCATCTCTGAAGCCAGCATAGTTATCGATTGCTCCAGGCATGGGCACTTCCTGGTAGATAACAGAATCAAGCTCTTGTTGCGCATAAAAATGGTCATGCCCGTGGAATAAAACGCTGACCTTATATTGGTCCAACAATTCATGAGTTGGCAGGGTCCAGCCTTCTGCTGCTGGTCTTTGAGTATCCCAGCCCCAGCTACCATCCCAGTTTTTTCCACCCCATTCGAAATAACCGGCAATTTCTGTTCCACCGCGTCCGTAGGGGATGATCCCACCTGTAAGATTATGGATGAAAACGAATTTGTATTGGGAGGTACTGGTTTCAAGCACATTTTTCAGCCATAAATGCTGCTGAATGCCCAGCGACCAATCCCAGCGCGTCCCTTTTGTAGCCTCTTCCCCCGGTTGATCTTCCTCCCCGCCAAAGGGGTAAGTGGAATCTTCCTGTGGGAATTTCATTGTGTACCAATACGGGTCCAAAACGATGAACTGCGCATCTCCCCAGGTCCACGCAAAGTAATCCTCCCTTAGGTGGTCATTGTCCAGATAAGTTAGTGAAGTGTCTTCGTTACCTGTATAAAAGCTATCCGGTTTTGGGGCTGGAATTATCATCTTGCGCGCGTTATTCGCAAGCACTGGTTGAGTTTGGGCGGTATCCGCCTTGTCGTCAAGATTCCAACCCATTTCCTGCTCGTGGTTCCCGAGTGCCTTAAAGACCGAGATGTCTCCGCTAACAGAAGCAATGCGAGTTCGATAGTTCAGATAGCCCTGCTGGTATTCCTGCAAAGTGTCCATGAAATCCAGGCAGGGTGTATCACCCAAATCAACCCAGAGGTCCGGTTCGTCTGCCAGCAGATGACTAAGTGTCTTGTTGTAGTTCGCAGTTGTGAAGTAGGGTGCACTCATCGATGAATGCGTGTCGGATGTCACAACGAAGGTGAAAGGTTCGCCCGTCGCTCGCTGGGTATGGAATGAATGCTCAGCGCGGGTGACCCAATCAGTCTCACCGATTATGTGATATTTCATGTGATAGTTGTATTTTGTGTTTGCAGTAAGCCCGCTGATGACGATATTGCAAGGAACACCAGCAGAGGCTGTAGTGGTTGGAGTCACTGAATAAGCGGATTCTGATTCTTTTTTGAATTCATAGAAAAGTTCAATATCAGACGACGGAATAACATTGACCGTAATCGATTTATCTGTGGGACGAACCAATAGTTCCTCAGCGATAAAAGTAATGCTTGTCTGCGCCTCAACATTGGTCTGAGCTTGGATTCCCAGCAGAAGCACAATCAGGACAGAGATTAGCAATTGCCTGGTTAAAATCTTTGTCCCATTTTTACTTTGAGCTTTACGTCTCACAACAGTGTGCATCACGGCCTTTGGTTTATCTGAATGAATGGTTTCACATTTTTCCGGAACAGATCCTTTACTAAAACACTAAGGCACCGGGCAACCGGCAGGTTGGGTAATGCTTGCCGGACATCCTGGTTGTTCAAGCGCGTAAGGCACTGTGCCGCCAACATCAAAAGACAGGATGATCAGCGCGTCAGTTGAATTTACAAAGCCATCTTTGTTAACATCACCGCAATTGATCGGGCAGTATTCCGCAATATCGATGCCCACATCTCCCGAGAGCACAATTAACGCATCGGTAGAATTTGCCTCGGTATCACCATTCACATCCCCTAAAACACCCTGGGGTTCAGCAAGTGGAACGGTGAACGAATGCGAGACGCTTTTATTGGTGCCATCGCCTGGTAAATAAGAACGAACATACTCCACCAACACTTGTTCTGTGCCCACAGTGACGCGCATGTAGCCAGAGTTTTGCAGAAGGGAAATCGCATCTGGGTAAAGATTCTCGTTGTAACCATAACTGTAGGGTTCCCAGGTGTAGCCTGCGTCATCCGGTTTGGCAATTTCAACGTAGGCAATGCCATCCACTTCTTCGTAGGCATACATGTGGTCGTGGCCATGGAAGAAAATGTCGACGCCATTATCAACCATGATCTGGTGAACAGGCTTGGTCCACCCCTCAGAGGCCGGCCTGTGGGTGTCAAATCCCCAGGTGCCATCGTCATTTTTGCCGCCCCACTCAAATAACTCCACAGCACTTTGGCCACCGCGTCCGTAGACAGTTGACCCGCCAGTTACATGGTGGGTAAATACAAATTTGTACTTGGCGGTGCTATTTTCTAACGTTTCCTTCAGCCAAAGATATTGCTCTATCCCCAGGCTCCAATCCCAGCGGGTGCCAGAGACCTCACCATCCTGACCTTCTCCACCATAAGCCTCACCATAGTCATCCGGCCAAACAAGTGAGTAGTGGAAGGGGTCTAAAACCACGAACAAAGCATCACCCCATTGCCAAGCGTAATAATCTTCGTGATAACCGTCATCACCAATAGGTGGATCAAACAGGTCTGTATTTCCTGAATAAAAATCATCAGGGATGGGGTTGGGGTACATCAGCTTGCGATACTTCATACCCACTTTTGCCAATGACTGGTCTGGGGCCGCAAACACATCATCAAAGTTCCAGCCTTCTTCATTTTCGTGATTTCCGATAACGAAGTAGAAAGGAACGGAGTTGGTCAGGGGGCCCAGAAAAGGTCGTTGGACGTAGTAAGCTGCGCTGGCTTCCGCTTCTGTCATGCCTGTACCCAGTGGTGAGGGGTCCATGGCAAATGTGTCTCCATTGTCAATGTGGAAGTCAGGGTTATCAGCGATGATATTTTGAATTGTGGTTCTATAGAGCTCCAGTTCATCCGCGGTTTGGCCCCCATATTGACCGAGATGCGAATCGCTGACGATAGTAAAGACGAAAGATTCCCCGGGTGCTCGCTGGGTCATAAAGGAGTGCTCTTCACCCAGATCCCACTCTGTAATACCATCCTGGCGGTATCTAAGCCGATAGTAATAGCGGGTATCAGCTTGCAACCCGTCAATCACAAATTCAAAAGGAGTAATCGGATAGGATGGGTTCTCTCCGGAGCCGATTACTTCAAAGGGTCCTTTTTCTTGCGTATAGATATTTTGTGTTATCCCATAATCAATGTAAAACTCAGCATCAAGATCTGTGATGATATTAAATGTGATTGAGTTATCGGTTGGCCTGCCGAGAAGTATGTTGAATTCAACCGGATTGAGCGGTGCAGAAGAGCCAGTAACTGGAATACCTCTTGTGGTTGCCCCCGCACTGGTATGTATAATAGATCCAGAAGCAACCCCTTCGGCAGCCATGCCAAAACGCACATATAGCATCGTCGCTGGCACAAACCCACCGGATTGGGGCAGCGTAATCTCATTAGTGAAGTTCGTGCCGGAACTCTGTGAGATGGCAAAGTTTTCTGGTGCTGTGATGTGAATTGCCTCAGTCAGATTGCTGCCTGAAACGCTGTAAGATTGTTCAGCTGAAGTGCCACCCGGAAGAGCTAAAAATTGATTGAGAGCACTACTAATTGAAATCAACGGTTTATCACCTTCGAGGTCAGCCTTGAAAGTGCCAAGGATGGCTGCCCAATCGCGGGAGGTGATCCCTGTCTTTGAAGCTGTGTAAGAATTGCTTGCACTGACAATCTGGTAACCCAGGGCGATAGTGATATTGGTATCATCCGTTCCCCCGCTGGTGCCGGCACGAGGCCCGTCCAGGAAAGCGTTATCCCAAATACCAGCGTTATCGCCAATGGGGCCTTCTGTTCCAACAATCCCAATCAGCAATTCGTCGGCTTGGGTTGTGGTTGCGCTTGGACCGGATGAGGGAGTAGATGTATTGGCCTGGTTATTGGATGCCAGCTGATCCAGTGGGTTGCCATCAGCCAAACCGTCAAAAAGTGCTGCAACCGCGGCATGAGAAGTAACCGCTACGCTCATTGAAATGGTGATCTTGCTGCCAATAGCCATGGAGTTTACATCGTAAGCGGCAAAGAGGTAGGTGCGGATTTGCCCGGAATTGATTTCCAGCTCCACTTGCTGATACGCATTTCCGGCGGTGTCGGTAACGGTAACTTGTAAGCTGGAATTCGGGTCCGTACCGAGGCCGATGAAAATATCGTTTCCGGTTGAGACCTCAAGCAAAGTGGTAATTTCCAGTGCGGTTGCTGAAGATTTAGAGGTAACGGAGCCCAGATTTCCCAGATAGCTGATGTTGGCAGTTTCAGCAGGAAGATATTCGGAGGCTGATGCAGCTTGAGAACCATCTGGGAGCGGAAGAGCCAGGTTTGCGCAAACGATTATTAGGAATAAAGCAATCGATAGTTTGCCTAAGCTCTTTGCAAACGACCGAAAAATAACCTTTTGTCCTTTCATATTTCTCCTCACGAAGCGCATAATTAACAAGTAGTTCCGAATTAGCTTTCTATAGGTTACGCATCTGAAATAGACAGAATGTTTGGTTGACCCCTATCGGGCTTGCTCTCCGGCTAAAAACTTTTACTGAAATCCACTGGCACCTAAACTCAAAAAAATGAGTAGCGATTTCCAACCAGGTTTTGAGGTTTGCAATCAAGTGAAGAGCCAAGAAGAATAGGTTGGATTGAAGGACTCTTATCAATCCTAAACAAAAGAACCTCACACAATCTGAGAGGCTCTTTTTAGTAAATGTTTTTACACACGTGAAGACTGCGAACAAATTATTGCTCGTAAACTTGATTATTAAGGGGAATAAATAATTATGAATCATCAATAACCCTTAAACCAAAAAACAGTCTTATTTAGTAAACAATCTTCTTAATATTTTGATTGCGGGTCGGACAGGTATTAGAAGATGGACAAAAACAAAACGCTCAAATCTACTACAATTGAAATAAGAATTTACTTCTTGCCGATAGATACATACAAGAGCCCCAAAATGGATTGATATTGAATGGTTGATTATTGGACAGAGTGTTTTGATTACCTATCTGGACACCTATATTATACATAATTACTATAAGTTGTCAATATTTCATTGATAATCAATGTGCTTTGTCTTAGCGGATATTTCTGGGCATTGACAGTTGGGAATTATCGTAAAAATATTGCGGAAATTAGTCGATGTTTCACCTGGAAGAAACTCAAAGTTTTTCACTGCTAATGCTGGGTAAAAGGTCAGGCACCGCGGGAATAAGTAAAAAAACTACTGGCAGTCAAGCTGCAGTATTAGGACTGATGGAAAGAATCAAACGGCTGACCAAGCGGTCAGCCGTTAATGGTGTGGTGAAGATCAGGAACGATTTGGAGCGATCAACATCTTAAGGAACTCCACGGTCTTAAACTTCCGACCAGTGAGCAAAGTCTGGGCGTGAAAGAGATTGGCCACCGCCTTGATGACAAATATTGCAGAGGCAAGCAAGAGGACAATTGAAAGCACTACCTGCCACCATGGTACATTTACAATCGCAACCCGGGTTGGCAGCATGATGACCGATGTCAAAGGAAAGAGACTGAGGAATGTGATCATCGGCCCATTTGGGTCCTGCATCAGGTTTCCCAAAACGAGCATACAAAAGATCAGGGGCATCAGGATAATTGACGTAGCCTGATTAGCTTCACGCAGATTGGGCGCAAGGGCTCCAAGGCCGGCCATCAGACTGCCATAGATTGCATAACCCAGTATGAAGGCAGGAATAGCGATCAGAATTACTCTGATCGGGATTATTGCGCCGGCTCCCAGTGAGAATGACTCCCCGACAAGGCGAAGGAGCAAAATCCCAGATGTAAGCCAGATAATCATCTGCAGAAAAGCTGCCAAACCGAGAGCGAGTAATTTGCCAAGATAGAATTCTATCGGCTTGGTCGAACTCAGAAGGATTTCCATGGTTCGGTTTTCCTTCTCCTGTGAAACCGAATTTAACATCAGGGTGGCACTTGAGATGATAAGGCCATAAAAGAAGATCAGAATTGCATAGGGAACCATAAAAGTCATCATACTATCCGAATCGCGCGTGTCCGTCGACGGTTTTGCAGGTATGAAGTTAAAACTAACCGGATTGGTAAAGCGGGTATAAAGCTCTTGGTCGGAACCGAGCAGGTTGTAGTTTATGACTTCATTGATTACGTTACTGGAACCAATTTCACTCGCGATGCTAATTTCAGGTTTTATAACCAAAGCCTCACCAGTTTCAAGAAAATTTGCTTTGAAAAGGTAAAAGCCCTGCAGGTTTCCATCCTCGGTTTGAGATCGGGCAGTGGCTTCATCGTCAAGTTTTACCAGAGTGCCCCCTGAAAGCCAATCTGGAATTTCCTTTATCAGTCCACTCTCATCAACAATACCCATGGGTTTGGTGTTCATGGCATTCTCCATGAATATCTGTTGAATGGATTTGTTCTGTGAAGAACCAATAAGATTGAGAAGACCCAAAAGTAAAGCTGGAACCAGGGGGATCAAGAACAGGGTGAGCAAAAACGATCGCCGAGTTACAGTCTTAATAAATTCATATCGAAAAACAGCCCACGTCTTATTCATGGCTAACCCCTTTTTGGAAGAGTCTCTTGATTGGAAGTTTTTGTTCATAGACGAGCATTCCCAGCCGGAAAGCTTTGCCGGCCAACCAGATTGCGCCAATGCTGCAAACAGTTAATACGACCAACGATAATGCGATTTCCCAATTTTGAACTGTGGCAAAACTCATCCGCAATGGAATTGCCAATGGGGCACTGAATGGAAAAAAACTCAGGATACGCGGAATGATGCTATTGGGGCTGGTAATGAATACCGTGCTGAGGTAGTAGGGCAACATCATTGGCATGACTATCAGACCGGTGAACTGTTGGGACTCTTGAGCATTGGTGACAGTTGCGCCAATCATGCCCATCAACGCACAAATAAAAACGTAACCAATCAGCATGAAGATCAATGTAATGGCTGCAAACCGCCAATCAAGATCAATGTGTTCCAGAAAAGTGAGCTTGTCTCGAAAGGCATAAGCGCCAACCCCAATCATTAATCCCCAGACTGACATTTGGGTTATCCCAATACCCATATCTCCGATGATCTTGCCTCCGATCAATTCGGTTGAGGAAGTTGATGTGATCATCATCTCCATGGTACGGTTTTCTTTTTCTTCAACAATTGCCTGCATCAGATAACCACCGCTTGTCATGACCGTAATAAAGAAAAGTAAACCGACAACGAGTGGGACGGTGATCTTGAGCCAATCATATTGAGATGAGGTTCTTTTCCCGTCCAATGACTGAAAAGTAAACTCGGTCTCACGCTCGAGCGCTGCCTTATTTGGTATTGTTTGGCCTTCCATCAGGCTATCTCGCAAAAGCCTGGAAATACTCGACTGGATGGAACTCGTGATTGGCTTGTCAAAAAGATAATCGATTTTATAGGTGGATAAGTAAGTTGTAGGGATCAGGGCATAAGCCTGGATCTGGCCAGTATCCAGAGCTTCCTGGGCAGATTGCTGATCCTTGAAGGATTTGAATTCTGGTTGAGGTTCCGAAAAGAAATCTCCCTTTTCATAAATCGGAAGGGTTTTTATGAGACGAGGTTCATCTACAATGCCGATCGGCCGCTTATCGGCAGCTGAAAAGGAGAAAAACATTGAAAGCCCCATCATCAGCAGTATTCCGAGCGGCACCGCAAACATGGCAACCCAGAAGCCACGTCTAAAAACATGGCGCTTGTATTCGTATTGCGCCACCAGGATCATCTTATTCATTTTTTGTTTTCCCTTCGTTTACAACACGGATAAAGATTTCATCCAGGCTGGGCGTGGCAACTTCAAAGTTTTTCAGATTTACACCATGGTTTACCAGTATATTCAGAAGATCTTGGGGCATTACACCTTCCTGAGGGGTTAACTTGAGGGTCAGCCCGTTCTCTTCTACAGAAGCAATACCGGGCATGTCTTGTGGTAAATTGACGTCAGAGTTAATTAGGATGGCGTTGGTTGTAAATTGATCACGAATTTTATGCAAATCACCATAGAGCAAAACCTGGCCTTTATCGATTAATACGATGCGGTCGCAGAGGGTTTCAACCTGGTTCATCTGGTGTGTGCTCATGATGATGGTCTTGCCAGCTTCACGCTGTTCTCGGAGGATGTCCTTGACCAATTGGGTGTTTACGGGGTCAAGCGCGCTGAAGGGCTCGTCAATGATTAGTACCTGCGGGTCGTGAATAAGGGTGGCTATGAGCTGGGCTTTTTGTTGCATGCCCTTGCTCAATTCCTTCATTTTTTTCTTTTTGTAATCTGTCAAATCAAATTTTTCCAGGTAACCTGGCAGTTTCGCCGCAATTTGATCCTGTGTCATGCCTTTTAGCGTGGCCAGGTAGCTCAGGCAACGTTCCACTTGGACGTCTTGGTAAAGCCCGCGCTCTTCTGGCAAATAGCCCACATGATTCTTCTTGGTCTCACTCATTGGTCCATCAAGGATCGAAACAGAACCTGAATCCTGCCGGTAAATATCGAGAATGATGCGGATTGTGGTGGTCTTACCTGATCCGTTGGGACCCAACAATCCAAAAATTTCACCAGGGCTTACCTCAAAGCTTACATCCTTTACAGCTTCAGTGCTTCCAAAGCGTTTAGAAATATGTGCAACACTCACAGTTGGCATAGTACTCCTCTTTCAAGATAGTCTACTTTTATGATATCCTCAATTTACAAAACAAGAACTTAACAAGTCTTATGAAAAGCATAAGGTCATTATGCAATTCAGTGCCCTATAGAATCTATTGGATTTTTCGATTATTGGACTTTTGCATTTCCATTCTTTGATTTCTTAGTTTCAATACCATACGTAGGTTCAAGACGTATAAAAAACATGTAAAAAAACCTTACACCGCTTTATTATCCAGGCCATAAAATTAACCGCAAACCTGACTGCCTGATTGTTTTCAACAGTTTCTCTTTGGAAAAGAATCTTATTCAGTTTTTGAAAACAATATGATCTCCAACAGAAAACTCAGAGAATTTGGATTGATGAAGTTCCACAACATATTGGGCAGGCTTCTTTGGTAGATAGATTGGCTTCCACTTCCTTGCCAAAACCTTGTCAACAACAATTTGCTGTTTATCTAACCAGAGGACGGTTATATCAAAATTCATGAATAGCATGTGGATTGAGGTGTTAAGCCTGGTTTCCTGATTATCTACCAGCATGATGCCATTTTCGGGTTCGAGCTTTCTTGAGAACATCAACCCAATCAACTTGCTCAGAAAAGTATCACAATACTTTACCGTGAATGTCGAAGAAGCTTCTAGGTCTTTACCAATTTTTACCGTCTTCAAAGCACACCTTTTTTACCTTAAGCGCGGTTAAGTTAACTTTAATGAAAAGCCATTAGCTCCAGTTTTCAAATTCAGACGAGTTTATCTGTCAAACACATTCGCAGGAAGTTCAATACTGTTAGCAGTAAGCTTATGCAAGAATCGCGGGCGCAATCCAGTCGCAGTAAGACTTCCCTGAACTACCCCATTCTTAATACCTGTTTGTTTGAAAATGAACAAGTCTTGCAGAACAATGGTATCGCTTTCCATACCCTGTACCTCAGTGACCTGGACAATCTTTCTTGAACCATCCTTCAATCGCTCAAGGTGAATAATTAGTTCAATCGATGAAGCCACCTGTTCCCGGATTGCTTTAAGGGGTAATTCCATACCTGCCATTAGCACCATAGTCTCAATTCTGCGCAGGGTATCCCGCGGGCTATTAGAGTGGACAGTTGTCATGGATCCATCGTGCCCCGTGTTCATCGCTTGGAGCATATCCAGAGCCTCGCCAGCTCGGCATTCTCCAACCACTATCCGGTCTGGGCGCATACGCAACGCGTTTACCACCAGTTGACGAATTGTAATCTCGCCTTTACCTTCAACGTTTGGTGGGCGCTTTTCGAGACGCACTAAATTTGGCTGATGTAATTGAAGTTCAGCAGTATCCTCAATCGTAATCACGCGCTCGCGGGGAGGGATAAAGTTGGAGAGCACATTCAAGAAGGTTGTCTTTCCAGTGCCTGTACCACCTGAAACGACCAGATTAACCTTGGCTTCTACACATGCTTTGAGGAAATTTGCCAGTGGTACTGACATTGTGCCATTCGCAATTAGGTCCTGTACCACAAAAGGTCTCGCAGAGAATTTTCGAATGGTGAGGATCGAACCATCCAAAGATAGGGGTGGAATAGTGGCATTTACCCGATTGCCATTTGGTAAGCGGGCATCAACCATTGGCGAGGTTTCATCTACTCTTCTACCAATGGGTGACACAATGCGGTCGATAATTCTTCTGAGATGGGCATCGTTATCAAATTTCACCGGAGTTAATTCAATTAATCCATATTTTTCGACAAAGACTTCATTGTATCCATTGACCATAATTTCCGTAATCTCTGGATCTTTTAGAAGAGGTTCAATTGGGCCATAGCCAATAATTTCTGAGATCACCCATTCCAGCATAAAGTCTCTGGTGGAATGGTTATATAGGATTTTTTCTTCTTCAAGCGTTTGGTTAAAACACTCCTCAATTACCGACTTCAGCTGATCAGAATCCATGTTCGTGTCGTTAATGCTTTTTGACAGCAAATTTTTTTGAACCGCATCCCGAATCATCACGAATTCCTTTTGCAGTTCAGACAGTTTTGTCTGATTCTTTGGAATTTGTGATGGTTTTTCAGTCTTCATTGCGGGACGGTTCGTGAACATCAATTCTCCTTTATCTTCTACGCTTCAATAAAAAAATTAATTGCTGATTGACGGTACTTTTAGCGTTCGTCCAAACGTGATAATCATACTTTTGGAAAGCTTATTCGCGTCGATAATAGCATCCACAGTTGATAAGTTTTCGCTGGCGAAAAACGCCAGGCAAACGCCGTCATTGATTTCAACATCGCTGACTGTATTTATGAGGGAAATAAGTTGTAACAATTCCTGAAAAGCCGAAACTGCATTGGCGTAATCTCCTAACTGAATAAAATTTTCGGCCTCAAGTAATATTTTTATCAGGGGGGGGTGTGGTTCCAGGCGTGTATTGGCCTGTATGGCATCCAAGGCAAATTTGTAATAAGAGACGGCGTTCTTGAAATCTCCAGTTTTTCCGATTGTATCCCCTAAGAGTACCTGCACTTGGAATAACTTCAGTAGATTTGTACTATCATTCCAGGCCAGAATTTCAGCTTGTTCCAAGTTTCTTCGTGCATCCAGGAATAAACCTACTGAATGATATTCCCTTCCGAGGGCGTAATAAGCCTCGTAAAGCAAGAGGGCCGCATTCCCGTTTGCGTAGTTCGGATCTACGGCAATGATTTCCGAAAGGTTGGTTATTGTTGGTACCCACTCCATTTCGACAAAATTCTGAAAGCCAATTTGATAGTATTCCGCGTTAACTAAATCTGATTGTAAGGCGGTATTCTTTGGTTTGATGTTTGCAGCTTTTCGTAGGTACGATACTGCTTTGGCAATCGAGCTAACAGTCTGATTTTTATCTTCAAGAATGGATTTGGCCGTCTGAGTGTACTTTAGAACAAGCAAATCGCTGCTCACTTCCTCAAGGTTTACCCTTTCACTGGAATAGGCTTTACTTTGAGGGATTAGCGCGATCGCCCTGCGATAGTATTGTTCCGCATTCTCGATATCTTCAGTTGAAGTACCTTCATTTTGAAGCAGGCTAATAATTTTGTTGAGATAGCCTCTTAATAATTGTTCTTTCACCTGCGGGTCGTCCAACTTGGGAGCAAGCATCAAGGCATTTTCATAAGAGCTCAATACCTTGTCCCAATTCTCTTTCTCGAATGCAGCGTTGCCTTCCTCCAGGTATTTCGTAATTTGATTGGAGGTTTCTATTGAAGCAATTTGTTGACTGACATCCCAGATGCCGGGTTTTTCAGCCTCGATCTCCTCCAAAATTTGCATTGCTTCTTCGTTCTTTTTCTCTGAAACTAAATTGAGAGCAGACTTGTATTTTGCCTCTAACTCTATAAGTTCATCTGTTCTTGTTGTTAAATCTGGAAGTTTTGCATAATCCGGGTTGATCGCCTTAATCTTTTCGATTATTTGTGCAGCAGGTTGAGGTCGTCCGGCAAGCAAAAGTTGTTCAGCTTGATCATTTAGAGATGTAAGTTGCGCAATTACCATTTGCTCTTGTTCTATTCGGGCTTTGTTGCTGATGTAATAAAACGAAAAGAGCAAAACAACCATCACCAGGATTGTGCTGAAAATCGCAAAAACACTCATCTTGAAGGTGATTTTTCTCAACCTGTGTTTTTGCTCTCGCTTGCTGCTAACCGTCACCTTTTTGAGAGATAACTTCAGTTGAAGATCTTCTTTGAATATTGATAATCTCGGGTGGTCAGGGTAACGTTGTTCTAATACGGCTAATAATTCGCTGCATTTCCCAAATTCTGCGTGTTGGTAAAATTCCAACAATTTTGAGAAGTCAGGGTCAGTGGTTAATCCGATCGGATCAACCGACAGGCCCAAAGTATCAGTATTGTCAGGATCGTTTTTGCTGTGTGTAACGTTCTCAGGCGTCAATGAGTTCATCATTTCCAATCTCTATAAGACTATCTATTTTACTCTGTTAAAACAGGCTGAATAATGTTGGAATGACCGGCCCAAGGATAACCGCAATGATTGCAGGGAATATCATGAGTGCGAGTGGCATTATCATCTTCGCGGGCAGCTTATTTGCAATTTCGCGTGCCCGGTATTGACGTAAAACGCGCATTTGAATAGCCTGGCTGTGGAGTACATCTGCATAGCTCATGCCAATCTTTTCTGCCTGGATTATGATAGCGATGAACCGTGTAAGATCATCCACATCCAGCCGATTACTCATATTCTTGAGGGCAACCCCGCGGGAAACGCCCATTTCCATCTCATGTGTAACGCGTTTAAGCTCGAAGCCCAGTGCAGAATCCCAATAGTCACTAATTTTTTGGAGAGACTGATCAAACCCCAAACCAGCACTCGCGCATACAGAAAGCATGTCCAATGCGTCTGGTAACCCCCGCCGAATCTCATCCTGCTTAGCTCTTACCTGGCTGCTTAGCCAGGCACTGGGCAGCAACAAGCATATGATAATAACGAGCAAACCCATCAAGATATAGGTCATGTTGATGTTTTTAAGATCACGATTGACTAAAAAAGCGAGAGATATTCCCCCCATGAGCACAAGGAATTGAAACGCGTAAAATTCGCCTGCATGCATATTTGCCGGATTCCCAGCAATCTCCAACTTATGGTCCAATTCAGCTGCCAACTTTTTTGGAGTTTTACTCCCTAAAAACTGGATCAATTTTTTAAACCAGCTGGCAAATGTACGATGGATGAAAGAGCCACTGATTTCGCGCGAGATAATTTGCCCACCGATTGGAGTAACATTAGGTTGAGCCTCCGCGGCGACAAATGTGTCCAAGCGGGAAGCTACTTTGTTTCCCTTCTTTAACCAGGTGCTGATCCCGAACATTGCCAGACCTAAACCCAGGAACGCCACAATCCCACCCAGGAGGATGAACATCAGATTTGAGTTGAGCAGATCAAAATTCATAATAATTACCTCTAAACTCTGATTTGGACGATCTTTCGGATCCAGATATTACCGATAATTACGCCAAACAACGCCATTACAAGAATAATTTGGGTGATCAAGGAGGTTCTGACTGTCTCGAAATAGTCAGGAGTCATTAAAAAGATTGCGAAACCAGTAATAAATGGCATTAATGTCAAAAAATTACCAACATACCGCGCGTATGCGGTTAGAGAACGAATCTCACCGAAAAGATGCATGCGGTCACGGATCGTAGAAATTGTGGCATCAAGCACTGTCGAAAGATTTCCTCCAACCTGCGCGTTGATCACGATGGCGGTCACAACGATTTGAAGGTCATCACTTTGCATTCGCTTCCCCAGGTTAAAAAGCGCGCCTTCCAGCGTAATGCCAAATTTGACCTCACGCAATACCCGCCCGAATTCTTCACTTGCCGGGGCTGGAACTTCTTTGACTGCCAGGTCTAAGGACTGCATAAGGCTGTAGCCAGCCTGAACTGCTCCTTTAATCAAAATGAGGACATCCAATAACTGGTTGTGAAATTTCTCCTGTCGTCGCGCAATCGACCTGTCAAGCAATATGGGAGGTAGCAAGATTGCGATGGCAGCCAGAAAGAGACCTGCCAGTATGTTCCCTAAAAGTGCCCATCCAAGCAGGAATGCCAGAATAGTGCCAGCGATGCAGATTAGTAAGTATTCTGTATCGGTGATCACCCAATAAGCACTTGATAACTTTAATTTCAGCTTTTCAGACGAAAGGCCGTTCAATGAGTTGTTGACCCAGGCCCTGAACTTTCCGATGTTCTGGTCTGAAACGAGGCTGTTGTTTCGCGAAGAAGCCTCTTCACTTTCTGTGATTGATGAATCTACAAAGTCGGCAATTCTTCCTTGTCTGGTGGATAATGTCCCTTTTCTATAAAACCAAACACCGATCAGAATCACGCCTATTGCGCATAGGAGAAAAACTGAAAGTAGGACAATCGTGATTATGTCTTGATTCAAAGGAATCCTCGCTTGACTAACAATCCCTATTTAGGGGATATTTTTGTGGATCCAATCATTTCGTTATTTTCTTTTTCGAGATAATCATTTTGTAAAGTATGGATGATCTTGGCTAATTCCTTGGCCAAATCAGTAAACGCTTTGCTGATTGGGTGACGTGGATTCTTGAGAACGATGGGCACACCCTCATTCAGACTGCTGAGAGCGAGGTTTTCGTCCGCGGGGATCTTTCCGAAAATTTTCATCTTCAGTATTTCTTCGATTGCTTCCTTCTTAACATCCGCTTTTCGACCGGTAGCATTTAGAACTAATAGCGTTTTGTTCTTCGGATAAGAGAGGGTTTCAGTGATTTCTATGAATTGCCTCACGTCCCGCAGGGAGGCCAGGTCGGAATTGAGCGCTAACAAAATCTTATCTGAGGAATCCATGTAGGTGACGGTGTTTTCATTCAAGTGGTTGCCGCCATCGATGATGATGTTCGGAAAAACCTGCTGCAAACTTGCCAACACTTTAAACAAATCTTCGGGCCTGATTCCCTGAGCTTCAGTCAGAGAATTAGGGCTTGGTAATACGTAGATCCCAGAAATATGGCGCACAACTACTTGCTTGATCAAGCGTTGATCCAACATACCAGCATGAGAGATGAGGTCAGTGATCGAATTCCCTGTACGTAAATTAAGATATAAGGCCACATCCCCAAATTGATGTTTTCCATCAATCAACAACACATCCTCATTGAGGGTCTTATGTAAACTGAGCGCCAGATTGGTGGCAATGGTAGTCGTTCCCACGCCGCCTTTGGGGCTAAAAACAATGAAGGTATTCTTGGGTTTGGCGAACTTTTCCAGGGTAGATGCTTGCGTAGAAAAAGCCTGGGCGCGAACCATGAGTTCAAGAACGCGGTTGATGGTAGTGACGAGGTTGTCAGACCGGTATGGGAAGAGGATGAAAGCTCGCGCGCCAGAGAGAACTACCCGATCTGAATTTGCGATTTCAGATTCTGGCAGGATAGCAATCACCGCGCACCCAGGAAATTCCGATGCGATCTTGTCCATCAACTCAAAAGGCTGGTGTTGAAATTCGAAATCCAACAGGATGACCTCTGGTTGGGTCTCTGCAATGACAGGTAAAAGATTCTCTGAATTAACCTCTTTCTCAATTAGATTGAGGGTCTCTATGCTTGAGAGTGTTGATCGGGTTGCTTGAATAATAGATGAATTTTTCGAAATTAGTAGGATGGTTGCTGGTTCGGTCGTAGGCGACATGTAGGTGTTTTCCTCAATGATTAGGGTAAGATTTCAAGTCCGTAATATTCGACAATGTATTCTTCGGTAACTGGCGTCAGACCAAATTGGACTGTTGAAGTTGGTGTTCTCAAAACGATATCAAATGTTGCATCGGTGTCTTTCAGATGTTTCAGAATAAGAGCATCCTGAGGGTCCAATGCCAAAAGGTAAGCCCTGGTCCTGGTTTTCGGCGCGGGTGTCGGTTGCGTTGACCCAGTGGGTACAGGATTGTTATTGCCCTCCTGGGCGATTACTTCAAGAACCATCGCGGTCACGCTAATTTTTTGCATGGTATCCACGGTGAAGGTTCGCATCTCTGGTTCTTGAGGTTCGCCGGTTGTGGTTGTGGCAGTATCGCCCACTGTCTTAACCTTTTGTTGAAAGGTTGCAAAGATATCTACGATGTCACCACGCTGAACCACCCCTTCACGGCTCATCAGGTCATCAGCTGGGAATGCAAAAAGGACATGATCTTCACTGAGGATGAAACTTAGGTCTTTATTGTTATTGGTTGGGTCCGCCAGGTTGTGCTGGAGAAGCATTTCTCCTTGCACGAGGTCAGTCTTGATAATCTTGCCCAATGTTTCCTCAACGCTCGTGATGGCGTTACGTGGGGCAAGTTCCACGGGCACGCTGGAAAGTGTCACGTCCGTCTCAGTAATCGCGTCCCCCAGGGACATATCCCGGGTGACGACTACAATAGAGGTCTTGACGGTGTCTTCAGTTGCCACCGGTGACTTGCTTGCCTGTAAGCGTTGCATCAGTAACACACTGGCAAAAATACCGACCGCAACCAGGATAAATCCCACAATGACTATGAGAACTGCTTTAGGTTTATTCGACAATGGATGCCTCCGATGGGTTAAAAGGATTTTTCATCATTTGATTAAGGATACCTGATTATTACCAAGATTAACAAGATACTTTTCCCGAAGATCCAGTGGACTATCATAATTGGAGAGCAAGAGGCCTTTACCTGAAGGAGTAATATTAGGAATGGTTGGATCTGTTTTTTGGGCCAGAGTAAAACCGGGGCAATATTCCAATTTTTTTTCAAACGCGCAAGAAACATTGTAAGAATCAAACGTGACT
The DNA here is from genome assembly GCA_964391795.1 of uncultured Anaerolineaceae bacterium. Classification (GTDB taxonomy): domain Bacteria; phylum Chloroflexota; class Anaerolineae; order Anaerolineales; family Anaerolineaceae; genus Mesolinea. Next base: position 21,684 of record CAYMNM010000015.1, read on the forward strand.
ACGGGAAACATGGTTGAAATTACCATATCTGGGAGGTTATCAATTCCACTCAGCCAAATAAATGAAGTCCCAGCAGCGGCCATGCGTACAACCTCAGCGGTCGGCTTGCTGGCTTTTTCGCCTATCGTATTGAAGACCGGAATTTCTACTGTTTTTCCGACTTGAAAATATTTAATATCTCCACACAAATTACTTTTAATGCCAGTCTTGCGGGACAACCTTAGGAACTGAGCCTTCACTACTTGCCTATCGTGATTAGGAACTCTCATCATCTACCTTAATCCCTACTTGGAACCAGGCGCAACAAACATTTTGGAAGTAGCCCTAATGTTAATCCCTGCTGTCCCCAATAGCGCATTTATACCAGGTGTGATTGGTTGATAATGATAAGTAGCCTGAATAGATACCGTTTTGAACAAACCTTTGGCATCTTTGGCTACAAGGACAGAAATATCCGCTCTATTTAAATTCATTCCAAAAGCGTAACTCATCACCTTATCTTGTAAAGTATTGTTTGTAGGGGTATTAAATGCACTGGTGAGTTCGGGCTTATGCACAATGGCATAGCGCGTTGCTTCACGAACGGCATTTGTTAAGGTCGAATAATTAAAAACAGCCCTCCCAAGATCAAAGAAACCGGTGATTAGGAAGAATGCAATCGGAATAATGAGTGCAAACTCAACCAGGGATTGCCCGGAATGACGCAGTTTTATTTCCATTGCACCAACATCTTTACAGTACTCGAAAGCGTAAGCTTCTCACCCATGTTAAAAAAACTATTGTAAAAACCACCAAAAATAAGTGGGATATTGGTGGCTTTCACCGTGATTCCTACATAATTCCCGGCGGCACAGCAATTTGATGGGGGGTCAGTGGTGACTAAGCTCATGTTCACTACTCCGGAATTTGAAATTTCATCTGCAATTATTGCGTAAGTGGCAGCGTAGTTTGCAAATTTATCTTCGGGGTTATAAGCGAGATAGTTGGCGCCCTCGCGGGCAGCATTAGTTAATACGTTCTTAGTGATAAACATGCGCCCGAAATCCATTGCACCCAGAATGAGCAATAATAAGATTGGTAAAATGATAACCATCTCAACCAGAGCTTGGGCTGGTGTTGCTTTAGGCTTCATTTGATCTAACTTTGCATTTCCTGTCATTGCACGCCTTTATAAATTTATACCCCAGGAGTTGCGTGAGCGCTTCATTTTGGAGTGGAAAACAACATCACTGGATTATCTGCATCAACACCAAACCCAGAAGCTGCACGCCAACTAATAGGGGAATATCAAATCCCTAATAAATTACAAAATTTTACTATTCAACAAACTACGATTATACGCTACTTCGAATGTCTGTTCAATCAGGTGATTAAATTCCATACTTACGCGAAATGTGAGTTTACTCTACAGATTGGATAGTGATTATAAAAACAGAATAGCGGAAAGTGGAGACCGCAGTTATTGTTATTGTGCTGAAACAAAGCAAATCGGAGAATACCACAACCTGCTGCGAACAGAAATTACTTCGACATGCGCGTTGTCTACCTCAAAGCTTCGTAGAAGAATTATCCAATTCAACTAAATGGTATATCCCATTTTCTAAGATTGCACCACTTCAATATTCAGATAGTATTGGAACAACTCAACAACTATAGTAATAAATTTATTCAACCAAACCGGAAGTTCCATTTGAATCATCATTTAAAAACTCTGTTGGGTAGACACCGTTGTTAATATCAAATATTCCTGTAACGAATAAATTATTGGTTTTATCATAGTCACAGTTGTTAAAAGTGACCTGGAGAAGTACCAAATCCTCCAGTGGAATATTATCTTTATTTTTTAATCCGCTTGCATAATCTGCCATTACATCCGTTCGGAGGCTAAAAAGATACACGGGTTTGTTTTGCAGACATATAGCTTGAACTTCTTGTTTAATTGTTGCAACCACGCCTTTTGTAATCAAAATTCCATCAGTATAATCAACTGTGAAATAAGTTTTCGAAGGGTCATTTTCGTAATAAGCCGTATAATCCGACTTCCATATGCTTTCAAAATCTCCGGTTCCTGTATTCTCCCAAGCAACAATATTGGGGGGAACTGCAGTATAGTCATCATCCAGATTTAAGAATGGTAATGCTTCACCAGCCCATACAAGTTGTTTCTTTGCAACCGCGCGCGCGGACACATTTCCGTTAATAAAACCCATAACTCTGGCGAAAGAATACTGCACATTCTTTGTAATTACAACTTCAATCATTTTTGAATCACTATTATAAGGAGTTGTTACAGTTGTATTCAATTGTTCTGCCCCATTTAGCTCGGCATAATTCTTTGCAGTGCTAATTGCAGTGCTTACATTAGGCAAACGTTGTGCACCAGCTAGTGCCGCAGCATCGGCAGCATTCTGCATATTCCTTTTTGTCAGGTACATTGCCCCAACATCGACGATCAAAGCAGCAAAGCTGACCAAAACCACCATTAATAGAGCAACAATTACCAGTACTTGGCCATCTTCATGCTTCACTTCTTTTTTCGTAAGCTTCATTTTAGTAGCTCCTTGGTTTTACATGCTCTAAATTTTCAAAGGCCAAAAAATCAGTGCGTCAATTTAAAGAACAATAAAGTAGAAGATTATTTTTTATGGCTTTTTTTGGTTAATGTTAGTTTCTCTACTAGCGTATTCCCTTATATTACTTATTTCATGTGATTATTAACAGAAGAATCACGGTAAACGTTAATCCGGATTGATACATTTTGCGATTTAAAATTATACGATGATTTCAATTTTAAGCAAACAATAATTTAATCACTGTATATTCCGGCGCTGATGTGTTTATGTATTCAGCTCCGCCTGTCATGCTTTCTGACTCCGCGTAAAACTGCTGAAATTCAGCCCTCAAAGCCCATAAACTCAAGGGCTGTTTTAAAGCGTTACAAATGACCTCTCCAGAATCTGATAGTAGCGAACTCAGGGCGGCAGCCATTTTCGGTCTGCTGATTGCCACAGCCATCAACCTCGGCTGGCTGTTCACCCTCTGGCCCCAGATGGGTGCCAACCCCCGGCGCGTACCAATTGCTGCCTTCATTCGTCTATTTCAATCCGTGGGCAGCCGAAAACCCAACAGCTATAGACTGTTCTTTCCCAACTCTAATTCCTGTGATTGCCTACTAAAGAGCCGCCTGGCCTATGGTACGGCCAGGCGGTTGCACATTCTTTCCTTGTTACTTGGTGGTCAAAGGCAGGTAGATAAAAAACTGCGATGGCACAATCTCCACCGAATAGGTTTGGCTGCCTGTCACAAAAGTGGTGCTGTCAGTTGCCCGGATAGTAAAGTTAAATCTGCCTGCGGTGGTGGGTGACCCGCTCAGCAATCCAACGCTGCTCAAGGTCAGGTTGGGCGGCAGGCTGCCGCTGAGCACGGAAAAGCTATAAGGCGCCGTGCCACCGCTCGCGCTGATTGTTTGCGAATAGGGCACCCCTACTTTGCCATTGGGCAAAGAAGTGGGCGAAACGTTGATGATTGGTGCCGCTGCAATCTCCACCGTATAATCCCACTTAGCCGTCAGTAACTTGCTGCTATCGGTAGCCTGGATGCTAAAGGAAAAACTGCCGACTGTGGTGGGCAACCCGCTCAGCAATCCAGCGCTGCTCAAGCTCAGGCCGTCGGGCAGGCTGCCGCTGTACAGTAAGAAGGTGTAAGGCCCGGTGCCACCGCTCGCGCTGACTGTTTGCGAATAAGGCACATACTTTTGGCCGCCCGGCAAACTTGCTGTTGAGAGGCTCATGGTAGGGGTCTGCCCCACAGAGTTACTTCCCCAGCAGAACAAAAGCCGGTCACTCCCTATCGCGCAGGTGTGGCGAAAGCCAGTGCTTACCTGAACATATGTACCTGTAGGCGCAATAGCCTGTCCAGCATCATTCAACCCCCAACAGGCCAGTGTGCCATTACTCTTTATCGCGCAGGTATGATAGTAATTGCTGCTGATTTGAGTGTATTTTCCGTCTGGTGCCGTAGGTACCTGTCCGTAGCCATTGTCTCCCCAGCAGGTGAGGGTACCGTCGCTTCGCAATCCGCAACTGTGTTTATTGCCGGCTGTAATTTGTGTGAAGACTCCTTCTGGTGATGTCGTTTGTAAATCTGTGTTATCACCCCAACAGGCCAAGGTGCCATCAGCCTTAATACCGCAGCTGTGTCTAGCTCCCGCGCTGATTTGTTTGAATAAAATACCCGTTGGAGGAGTCGCCTGACCGTAATTAGTAGCCCCTACTGCACCCCAGCAGACCGGATTGCCGTCCGTTTTGACAGCACAGGTGTGGTAGAGACCCGCGCTCACCTGGCTAAACGTACCGGATTGTGGGGCTGTTGCACCATAAGTACTATTACCCCAACACGCCAGCGTACCATCACTCTTTATCCCGCAGGTATGTGTGACGCTCGCGTTTATCTGTGTGAAGGTTCCTGCCGGGATAGCAGTTTGGCCGTGAGAATCTTCCCCAAAGCATCCCATTGTGCCATCGCTCAGTATCCCGCAAGTGTAGTTTTCGCCCGCGCTAACCTGCCCCTGGCCAAAGTCGCCGGCGGGAGCCTGATTTACAGCATTGGATCCATCTCCCCAGCATACTAGCGTGCCATTGGTCTTCAACCCACAGGTGTGGGTAAGCCCAACCCCAATCTGCGTAAAGGTACCTGTTGGTGCATCCTCCGTTGAACCACTTTCGTCCCAACCCCAGCAGGCCAATGTGCCGTCGGTCCTTACCCCGCAGGTATGATAAGTGTTTGCCATAACCCTGGAGAATGTTCCGGTAGGGGGCGATGATTTTCCATTATCGTTAACTCCATAACAGGCCAATGTACCATTGCTCAAAACGCCGCAAACGTTGCCACTGCCAGAGCTGAATTGTTTAAACGTGGTGGATGGTTCTGGTTCATAATCCAAATCCCCCCAGCACACCAGCGAGCTGTCGGTCTTCAACCCACAGGTGTGAGTTCGGCCGGCATCGATCTGGGAGAACTCTCCAGATGGTGCATCAATGTAACGTGACGGTGTGGACGGTGTGCCCCAACAGGCCAATGTGCCGTCGTCTTTGATTCCACAGGCGTGCGAATAGCCAGTGGTAACCTGGATGAAGGTGCCCGCGGGAGGTACAAGCGTAACCGTTAAGCCAGCCCAACAGGCCAGCGTGCCGTCGCTGCGAAGTCCGCAAGCATTATTGTCATAGAGGCTGATTTGGGTAAAAGTTCCAGTTGGAATTTCGGGATCTTGCAAAACACTTGTTATACCCCAGCAGGCCAGTTTGCCGTCAGCCTTGATGGCGCAGGTGTAAGAATGGCCCGCGCTAAGGGTCTCCGGCTGTAACGGCCCGCTGATGCTTGTTTCTTCGGGGAGCAACAGCTTCTCAGCCGCCTGCACCTCTCGCGGTCCGCCAAGCCCTAACAGGAAAACAGAAAGGACCAACAAGCGGAATAGAAGAGAGGAAATTCGAGCAAGAGCATTTTCTGTGGGCATACAAACACCTTCCATTTGCGGGGTAAGAAAATAAATGCGGGGATTTCATTATAATGCTTTCAAATAAATTTCAAGAAAAATATCATGGGATGTAGTGGCAAAGTGATAATGTCCAAATATAATCACAAAAATATAGTAAGAATAAACCGCTAAAGGAAATCCTCCAAACACTATCGGTGGATGTTGAATAGAATAGTCACTACCGCATAGGCGGGAAGTCGAAGGCTTTGGCGGTAATTTCATTGGCATACGTGAGGCCGCGATTGCAAAGATTCCCACGAACGTTAGCGGAAATGTCTTCCCAATCAATGGGACCCTTCTTTTTTCCATACGCTGCAAAGACAGTATCATACACACAGGTTGGGCCCGCGTTGTAATTCATCAAAGTCAACTTCCAAATAGTCGCGTAATCCACATTCAAAGCGGAATGGTACCCTGTGGCGTTATAGACAATACGTGCAGTTTGTAGGCAATACCCCAACACCACTTCAGCCAAAATATCCACGCTGCGATTGGCGATTTCTGGATCAATCCCATATTTGCAGGTGGGGCATGTTGCAACCAGTGAGGATAAGATCTGGTCGGCGATGGTAACACTGGTTCTGCAATCTTCTGTAGCTGAAGGGGGGCATACCTTGGCGACAAGAGCAGGGTTCCATTGCAGTGCGTTGCGCATTCCCATATTGGTTATGTGACCAAAACCATAATGAGAATAGGAGTATTGAGAAGGCCAGAATTCACTTTCAACACTGATCAGCTGCTTTAGCAGAACCGGGGGAACTCCAGTATTTTTATAGGCCTGCAGGATAGGCTCGTTTAACATATTTTGGATGTAGTTCACTGCCGGCCTGGCCATAGCAATGCCGCAGGCGTTGGCATAACCATCCAGCCGAAGTCCGCCCGAGGGGCAAACGCTGGCATCCACAATGTCATTCGAAATTAACTGGCCAGCCAGAAAAAAGCGGTCTTCATTGGTACGCAGTTCATCCGCGGTTTCCGGTACGTAAATCCAGTGCAATTCATTCAGGTCAATATTGACGCGGTTCAGGCAGGTGGAAACGGCTTCAGCGTAAACGTTTTGAGCCTGTGAATTGGGGATGATGGGATCACTTCCTGAGGGGAGGAACATGGCAACAAGAAACGATGTAAGGATAATTACATGAATCTTGTATTTATGAAGCCACAAAACCATC
>CAYMNM010000016.1:0-25125 GCA_964391795.1 uncultured Anaerolineaceae bacterium
GTTATCGTTCGGTACATCCACGGTTCTTGACAAAGTCATAGCATTCAGAATGACAGAATTTAAAGATTTACATCCGGCGAAGTGAAAGATTCCAACCATCCTTAGCCTTCAAAATTCGAATTTTCAACGGCTAAACTGATAAATAATTATTAATACTCCTCTATGAATCGTTGGGTATCCTTGACACATACGAAACTATAAACATGGAGATATCATATGTCGAGAATTATTGGTATTGACTTAGGAACAACTAACAGCGTGGTTTCCGTTATGGAAGCTGGCTCTGCTACTGTCATTCCTACTTCTGAAGGTTCGCGTTTGCTGCCTTCAGTGGTGGCTTTCAACAAAAATGCTGAACGCCTGGTAGGTGTTCCCGCCAAACGTCAAGCAGTCGTCAACCCTGAAAATACTGTTTACTCCGTCAAGCGCTTTATGGGCCGCCGTTACGACCAGGTGGAAAGCGAGCGTAAGATGGTCTCTTACAAAGTTGTCTCCGGGCAAGGCGGCGATGTGCGCATCCAGATCCCGGTGACTGGCCAAACCTACACCCCGCAGGAAATTTCTGCGATGATCCTCTCAAAACTCAAGACCGATGCCGAAGCCTACCTGGGCGAAAAAGTTACCCAGGCGGTCATAACCGTCCCCGCTTACTTCAACGACAGCCAACGCCAGGCCACCAAGGATGCTGGCAAGATTGCTGGCCTCGAAGTGATGCGCATCATCAACGAACCCACTGCTTCAGCCCTGGCTTACGGTCTGGACAAAAAGGACAACGAAATCATCCTGGTCTTTGACCTGGGCGGAGGTACTTTTGACGTCTCTCTGCTGGAAGTTGGTGGCGGCGTTGTGGAGGTTAAATCCACCAATGGCGATACCCACCTTGGTGGTGACGATTGGGATGAAGTGGTTGTGCACTGGGCGGCGGATGAATTTAAGAAAGATAACGGCATTGACCTGCGCAACGATCGCCAGGCCCTCCAGCGCTTACGTGAAGCGGCTGAAAAGGCCAAGATCGAACTTAGCACAGTCATGGAAACTGAAATCAACCTGCCTTACATCACTGCTGATGCTGCCGGCCCCAAACACTTGCTGCTCAAGCTTAGCCGTGCGAAATTTGAACAAATGACCGAAGGTTTGCTGAACCGCTGCAAGATCCCATTCCAGGCAGTTCTTAAAGATGGCGGCCTCTCGGTGGATAAGATTAACGAGGTGGTGCTGGTGGGTGGTTCAACCCGCATGCCCATGGTACAGGATCTCGTCCGCAAACTGACCGGTGGCAAAGAACCCAACAAGGGTGTTAACCCCGATGAGGTTGTCTCAATTGGTGCTGCCATTCAAGGCGGTGTGCTCTCCGGTGAAGTGAAAGATGTTCTACTGCTGGATGTGACCCCGCTTTCCCTGGGCGTTGAAACCCTTGGCGGTGTCATGACCCGGTTGATTGAACGCAACACCACCATCCCAGTCAAAAAGAGTGAAGTCTTCTCAACCGCAGAGGACAACCAGACCTCAGTGGATATTCATGTCCTGCAGGGCGAGCGCCCAATGGCTTCTGATAACATGACCCTCGGCAAGTTCCGCCTGGATGGCATCCCGATGGCTCCCCGTGGCATCCCGCAAGTGGAAGTGACCTTTGATATCGATGCCAACGGCATCATCAGCGTAGCTGCCAAGGATAAAGCTTCTGGCAAAGAGCAGCGGGTGACTATCACTGCCTCAACCAACCTGAATAAGAACGACGTTGAGCGCATGGTCAAGGAAGCTGAAGCACACAAATCCGAAGATGAGGAACGCAAGCAAGTCATTGAAGCCCGCAACGCGGCAGATAACCTGGCCTACCAGAGTGAAAAGACCCTCAAAGATCTTGGTGAAAAAATTGACTCCGCCAAGAAAGCGGATGCGGAAGCCAAAATCAAAGCCGTGCGAGACTCTCTTGCCGGCAATGACGCAGCCGCCATCAACGCGGCAAGCCAGTCTCTGCAGCAAGTGATGCAGGAAATTGGTCAGGCGGCATACCAGCAAGAGCAAGCCGCTGGCCAGCAAGCCGGCGCGGATTATTCGCAGACTGGTGAGCAACCAGAATCAGGAAAACCCGATGACGGCGACGTGGTGGAAGGCACTTTCAAAGAATCCTAAACCAGATTGACTGACAGAGAGCTTACTCGCGAGGGTAAGCTCTCTTCTTTTGGGTATTGCCGGTAAAAAAGCTCCTTCAGATGATGAAGGAGCTTTAGTTTATTATCAGATTTGGGTTAGGGGATTGCTTCCATTTTCACTGCCGTTACTTTATATTCGGGGATTTTGGCTATCGGGTCGAGGGCGGCCTTTGTCAGGTAGTTAACGTTGGCATCCGGGAAGTGGAAGTTACCGAAAATCAGACCCTCAGGCACACGATCGGTGACCCAGGCTTGGGTAATAATACTACCCCGCCTTGAAGTGAGCTTTACTTTGCCAGGTGTGTCAGAGAAACCGAGCTTTCTGGCATCAGCTGCTGAGATTTCAAGGAGCGCTTCACCGTAAATTTCCATCAACTCTTTTACGCGCCTGGTCATCTCGCCGCTGTGCCAGTGATAGAGTACCCGGCCAGTTGTCATTAAGATCGGATACTCAGTGTCAGGCATTTCAGAGGGATCCAGATGCACTGCCGGGATTAGATTGCCCAGACCGCGCGTGAATTTGCCAACGTGGAGAATAGGTGTGCCAGGATGTTCAGCGTTAGGGCAAGGCCAACAAAGCGACTCACCTGCATCCAGACGTTGATGGGAGATGCCGCCGTAGCTGGGCGTGAGCGCGGCTACTTCTGCCATTACCTCAGCTGAACTGGCATATTGCCATCCTGAGTACGCAGCAGGATTGATCTCTCTGCCTCCAAGCGCAAGCACCCGTTGGGCAAGATCAGCGATGATTGCCCAATCAAACCTGGATTCACCGCGTGGTGTGATGGCCTGATGAACCATCTGCACCCGGCGTTCGGTGCTGGTAAAGGTGCCGGTTTTTTCAGCGAAAGTGACACCGGGCAGCAGTATATCTGCGTAAACTGAAGTCTCGCTGGGGAAAATTTCCTGAAGCACCAAGAAGTCCAATTCTTCCAGGCAATGGCGGATGTGGTTGGTATCGGGGTCGGTCATCATTGGGTTTTCGCCAAGGATATAGAGAGCTTTGGTTTTTCCTTCCAATATGTCGGGAATCACCTCGGTAACTGTCTTCCCAACTTTGTTGGAAAGCGTTGTGCCCCAGGCTGTTTCAAACTTTTCTTGGGCGACCGTGTTAGTGACTGCTTGATAACCCGGATAGACGTTCACCAGGCAGCCCATGTCGCAGGCACCCTGAACGTTGTTTTGCCCACGCAGAGGGTTAACCCCACCACCCGGGATGCCAAAGTTGCCAAGTACCATCTGCAAATCGGCTAACGCGAAGACATTATGCACCCCGACCGTGTGTTGCGTAATGCCCATAGCCCAGAATACAGCCATTGGCGCGTTCTTAACAATGATTTCTACAGCTTCGTAAAGCTGTTCAATGGGTACACCCGTGATTTCGGAGACCTTGTCAGGTGGGTAGAGCTTAAGATTTTCCATGAAGGCATCGAAATTTTCGGTGCGTTCCTGAATGAACCCTTTGTTTTCGTAACCCTTTTCAAAGATGATGTGCATCAAACCATTAACCAAGGCGATGTCTGTGCCCGGTTGATGTTGCAAATGCAACGCAGCGAATTCACACAAATCAATTTTGCGAGGGTCAGCCACAACTAATTTGACGCCGCGCCGCATAACAGCCTGGCGGATTTTTGCCCCGAAAACAGGATGTTGCTCAGTCGTGTTTGAACCGATGACAAACATTGAATTTGCATTTTCGTAGATATCTTTCATCGAGTTGGTCATTGCACCGGAACCAAGGGCAGTAGCAAGGCCTGCAACTGTACTGGCATGGCAAAGGCGTGCGCAGTGGTCGATATTGTTTGTGCCAATAACCTGACGAGCAAACTTATTCATCAAATAATTTTCTTCGTTGGTGCACTTTGCTGAAGACAAAACGCCCACGCTATCAGGTCCATAGGTGTTTCGCGCGAATGCCAATTTATTGGCAGAGAGATCAAGCGCGGTATCCCAATCAGTGGCAACCCATGGTCCCAAATCATTTCCTTTAGGTTTAGGTCTGCCCTCCAGGAGGTATTCCCTGACCAGTGGCTTGGTCAAGCGATCAGGATGATGGATGTAGGAATAGCCAAAGCGACCTTTTACACACATATGCATGCCGTTGGCAGGCGCCTTGGGATTCGAGGTTACCCGCACAACCTGATCATCGATCACGTTGAGATCAAATTGGCAACCAACTCCACAAAAGGAACAAGTTGTTAAGACTTTTTTGTCTGCGGGAAGGGCTTCAACGGAGGGTTTATAAGTGAGGGCTCCGGTTGGGCAATAAGCCACACAAGCACCACAAGATTCACAGCGCGCTGTGATCATATCCTGGTCCGTGCCGGCAGAAATATGCGACTCAAAACCTCTCTCTGCGGTCTCCCAAACGAAGCGGCCCTGGATTTCAGCGCAAGCCCTGACACAACGTGTGCACAGGATGCATTTGTTCAGATCAACAAAAACAAAAGGATTGGGGTCTGAATCAACCTGATAACGAGGTTCTGAGGCCATGAGGCTGAACGGGTCGAGGCCGTAGTGCCGAGCCCATTTAAAGAGCTCATTATCAGACTCATTGCGAGTATAGCCACTATCGTAATAAGCACTCAGAAGTAGCTTAAGCACAGTTTGACGGGCACTTGTGAGCTCCTCATTCTCGGTCTGCACTTCCATGCCTTCGGTGACCGGGGTCATACAGGCAGTAATCAGTCCTTTGGCACCCTTTACGTTCACCAAACACATTCTGCACGCGCCAGTTGGTGAAAGGTCCTTATGTCGACAGAGTGTTGGGATAGTAATTCCTACGCTTTCCGCAGCTTCAAGAATGGTCCAGTTCGGTTCTGATTGAACTTCAATTCCGTTGATGGTTAGTTTAGTCATTTGCCTTCCTTCTACACAAATTATTCGATTAGATTTTCTTGATCAGGGTTGCCATGTATGGATCTGTCTCATTTTTAAATCTCATGGAAGGGATCGCTTTGCCAGGAATTATCTAATGTATGGTGCATCTACCTTTTCAATAAAATCATGTGCAAGAGCCCGGTTCTTCGCAGATCATGTATTATGAAGTTAAGTGATACCTCCGACTTGAATGACTAAGTAATTCTACCCCAAAGGGATTCTGTATTGACCAACTAAATATAAAAAATCAGTTGTTTTCCAATAATTGCCCAGCCTCTTTTCTTATTAGAAATATTCTACCAATTTCAATAAAGAAAGAGATAGTTTTAGCAAATTGGCTTTAGAACAGACCTTCTCTTTCAAGTAATAATTAAGAGCGTGAAAGTCATCAAAATTTATTAATTTGAGTTTTGAGAATGTACTCCTCTTTCAGATACTGCCGCAGATATCAACTAAAAAATATATGGCAACCTCATCAAATTTTTGAATCTCTATCAGGTGTGATTAGGACATTTCAAAGTTGCCTTAACAAATTTCTATAAGGTGGTTTTTATGGAGTTTCTACCTTTGTGATTTATTTCCCATGCTATAATTTTGGGGCTGTAATATTCAAGTGTCATATTATTCCTAAAGGAGAAATTTAAGATGCATAAATTTCAACGCTGGATACCATTCATAGGTTTTATCATCCTTTCTGCAACCGTTACTGTCTTACTCGGCGCGACAGTTGTCACAGGTCTAAAGACTCAATGGATTGCTGGAATAGTCTCATTGATCGTCTTGGCAGGCGCACTTATTTCGATTTTTTCTGAAGGAAAGCGCATTCTTGCTGATAAAGACTTTAATGACACTCTTCCTTTAATTAAACATGTTTACGAATTTTTGGGTGTATTTATCGGCGGTGTTCTTACTTGTATAATTTGCCGTGACTTAAAATTGGGCACAGTGGTTGCAGCCAGCCTCGTTGCCATAATTGCACATTTAGTTATTCCAAAGTATAGCGTACCAGTTTACTGTGGTGCCTTTGTTGGTATGACATCCAACGCACTTTTATTTACTCGCTCCGAGGTTGCTATAGCAAGTGCCATTGCTGGTATCATCTATGTTCTCAGTAGTTATGTGTTTGGTGGATTTGGGGGGAAATTAGGAACAATTGCTTTTATCAGCGCGATCGTTACAAGTCTCATTCTTGGTAGAGAATTTGTTGTTGCACCGATTTATGAGACTAATGAAATATTGTTAATAATCCTTGTTTCACTAATTGCGGCGCCGCTAACCTACTATTTCAATGTCATTAGAGGGAATGGCCCTGTACTTGCCTCTGGTTTTGTTGGTTTGCTTGGTGGCCTGATTCTGCCAATCGTTCCCGAGATTGGTGGAACTTTAGCAGTAGTAGCTATTTGTGCAAGTTTTGCGGGTATGTCAAACAAAGCACGTTGCCCCGGCATCTGGATGTTGTTTGTTGCGGGCTTATTTATTGGTGTCATATTTGTTTATAGTGCACCTATATTTGGAGGTGCAGGAGGCAAATTAGGTACCATCGCTTTTGGCTCTATTATGGCAACTTATGGCTTCAACAGTCTAATCCACAAGAAATCTGAGAGTAAACCAGTCCAGGCCAAATAAGCATCATCTTGTGGAAGTATGCTAAACCACAATCTGATCTAAATACATAACAATTAGCAAAACACAACTCACAACCGATCCGGTTGTGAGTTGTCTATTTCAATCTCTTTATGCTAAATTGAATAAGTATTTCTATGTCGCGTTTATGCTGCTTTCATTGGGCAGATTCCAGCTGGACAGACGCCTAATTTAATGTGGGCTTCCACCTCAGGTTTGAAATATTCCAACATATCGCGTACGGGGGTGCCTGCGGATTGTCCTAAGCCACAATTGGAAAGGTCAAAAAGGCTCACACTGAGGGACTTCAACTCAACAAGGTCCTCCAATTTACCGGCTCCCTTGGTAATTCCCACGAGCAGGTCGTACATCCTCTTGGTGCCGATACGGCAGGGTGTGCACTTACCACAAGACTCAACACAGAAGAAATTGGTCAGCACTTTTACAACATCGACGATGCAATTATCTTCATCACAAATCAGCAAAGCGCCAGAGCCAAGTGAGAGCCCCGCTTTTTTGTAGGAGTCAAAATCCATCGGAGTGTCCTGCAGGATTGCAGGAATAATCGAGCCGCTTGAACCGCCGGTCTGCGCGAACTTCAATCCAGCGTTCTTCATGCCTTTGGCATAGATAGTGATAATTTCCCGAAGGGTAATACCCATTGGCACTTCGATCAGACCAGTGACGTTCACATTTCCTAACATGGTATAAACTTTGGTGCCGGGGCTGGATTCTGTCCCAAAACCGCGATACCACTTGGCACCATTCCGCAGGATAGCTGGCACGTTTGCCAGGGTCTCCACATTATTAATCAAGGTCGGTTTTCCCCATAAACCTTCAGTGGTAGGGTAGGGAGGGCGGGATCGAGGTTCACCGCGCTTGCCTTCTATTGATTCGATTAATGCTGTTTCTTCACCGCAGATATAAGCACCCGCGCCTGCATGAATATGAATATTGAAATTTAAGTCAGATTTGAGAATTTGATTACCCAGGAAACCATAGCTGTAGGCTTGTTGGATGGCTTTTTCAACGCGTTCGATTGCCAATTGGTATTCACCTCGTATGTATATGAATCCCTCATCAGCTCCGACAGCGTAACCCGCAATTAACATAGATTCGATGATAGCGTGAGGGTCGCCCTCAAGCACCATTCTGTCTTTGAAAGTTCCGGGTTCACTTTCATCAGCATTGCAGATGACATATTTTTTACCACCCGATGCTTGCTTTACGAACCCCCACTTCAAACCAGTTGGGAACCCAGCGCCTCCGCGACCCCGCAATCCAGATTCCTTTATGATGGCGATTACTTCATCTGGAGACATGCTCAACGCATTAGCAAGACCTGCGTAGCCTTCAGCTGCAAGGTATTGCTCAATGTTGTCGGGGTCGATCAGCCCGACGTTCTTAAGCACAATGCGGTTTTCAGCAGGAAGCGTTCCTTTCCTGGCATTCAGCCAGGCGATTCGCCCTGATAGAGACTTTGCAGGTGCTCGTTTCTCTTCGACGATATAGCCTTTATAAAGGTGTTCTTCAACCAAATGGGGTACATCCGCAATCGACACAGGCCCATAGATGACCGCTTCAGGATAGATGATGACCAATGGTGAAACATAACTTTGGCCAATATCGCTTGCGAATGAGACGGAAACTTCTTCCTCTAATCCAAATCTCTGCAGGTGATGAATGAAAGCATCATAGATTGCTTCTGAACCCCTGGTTTTGGATTCTGGATCGTTGGATATGAGAACAAGAGAGCGAACGGTAGTCAAGGGATCTCCTATTCGTATTGACCAAGAATACTGGTCAATTGGTCTGGGGTGACATTTCCGTAAGTGTCTGTGTCAATCAAGACAACAGGTCCAATTCCACAGACTCCCAAGCAGCTGGTGGTTAAGAAGGTCCAGCGATTATCAGGACTTGTCTGTCCGGGTTCAATTTGCAGAGTCTCTTTTAGAGCCTGAAACAATTCCCTTCCTCCGGCCACATGACAAGGAGCACTCTCACAAAACTGGACGATATGTCGACCGTGAGGCTTTGTCATGAGCATGCGGTAGAAGGTGGCCACTGCAAAAATCTGACTGGGCTGAAGATCGGTTCTCCGAGCAATTTCATTTATTGCATCATTGGAGATGTGGCCACATTCATTAGAGATTCGCTGGAGGATAGGGATGAGGTCAGCGCGCGTACTGCCAACCTCGTCGATAATTTGATTGACCAGGATTATAGTGTCCTGAACGTCGTTGCAGTTCAACGGCATAAACCACCTCTATTCATGAGGGTTAGAAAATTAACCCTTTACAACATAGTTAGCAACAACCTGACCGTGTCTTATATGGTGGTCCATAATAAATCGTGCGATATCTGGAGACACCTTACCATAGGTAACTTTATCCTGACCCGGGACGTTCACCACGACAACCGGCTCATTTGAATCGATTCCGAGATTGCCAGTTTGGCGTACGGTGATTCCTTCAAGTTTTTTCTCTTCAATGAAATCCAGAATTGCTCGTAAGGTATCGCGCGCCCCAGCTGCAATCCCGACGGTGCCCATGCCAACCACGATTTCAATTCTTCCTTCGGGCTCCTTGTTTTTGAGGGATACCCGGGCTTCCTCGCAAATCCGTTTTAGCTCGTCCAATGATTTGCTGTTTTGAACCATCTTGCCTCCTTGGTAGACATCTAACAGAAAAGGAAGGTCATTATCTGGAAAGGTATATTGTCTCACTGCAGGGGTTTCTTGTGAAATTTTGTGAAGAAACACACAAGCAATTCAAAAACAATTATATCTGAAATTTACGCAATAACCGAAAAACTAAAATTGAAATAATTGACTAAGTTTACTGCACTATATTTATTCCCAAGAAATCTCCTTGTCAAGGCTAAAAAAAGTATCCTACTTGAGAGGGGGACGGATATATAATAGGAAAGCTGAAGCGTAAAAGGAGAAAAACATGATCCCAAAACAAGAATTATTAGCGGAGATAAGTGCTGAGTGGAACCGATTGAAGGTTTTACACCAGATGGGTGGCCAATCAGATCTATCGGTTTCAGAAAAATATGTGCAAACAGGTTGGAGTACAGGAAAAAAAGAATTGACTTACGAAAATTCGGTCTTCGCGGATGAAGATGAAGGCACTGTGTATATGTGGGAGATGTCAAAAGAGAAAAGCTCCGGGTTTTCATTTGGGCAATCTTCCGAAAACTCTTTTCAATCTGGAATGACCCTCTTCCGTAAAGTCAAGAGCGTGCAATATGGCCCAGAAGGCAAGGTCTATGAGTATGAACTGGATCTTGGTGCCATTCCGAAAGCCGTTAAGACTATCGCCAAAGAAGGCGGCTGGAAGTTCAAAACTGTGCTTACAAGAGGGAAAGCCTCTTATCGAAGTTGAAAATTACGCAGATGTATTGTTGGATTGCGTTCGTGGGTTGAAGTCTGATACTTATATAGAGGTTAAACCTAAAGGCTCTGGGTCTAATTGGATTGAATTTGAGACCTTAAGGTCAAAAACCTGCGCTCGGTTAGGACACCGGTGCAATCAAGTAACTTAGTCTATTGGATCGTAGCCCTGAGACCTTATGGTCAAGAATCTGCGCTCGGTGAGGACACCGGCGCAAACAAATGGAAACCGGCGCAATCTTGCTGGTCAACATTAGATTAAGCAGTTGCAATCTGCTGTTTCTGACCCCCAAAATTGGATTCCTGGATTAGGTTATAATGCCGTTTGCTATGGAACGAATAGTAACTACGAGTGATTTCCGCCGGAAGATCACCAATAAAACGCTTTGGCAGAGGCCATGGATTTACCTTGGGATTGTGCTTTCCCTGGTGGCGCTTGCCGTCTTAAGTTATAGCTATATCCCTTTTGTGCAGGATCATGCCTATTTCTACGTGGCCACCTATTCAGCCAAAATTCGCAACTTTTTCTACCCGCCTGGCAGCAAATCATTTGTTCCGAAAGGGCAGGATCTTGTAGTTGCTGAAGGTGTTGCCCAAACCCAGACTGCAATAGCCCCAACCGCCACAAATACAGCCACTCCTACAGCAACACCCATCATTTCAGCGACGCCGGCTCCACCTACACTGACGCCAACGCCCACCATCACACCGACACCCATCCCTGACAAGGCCAGTGTGAGCGGTATTGTCGTTCAAAAGCAAACCTTCAACAACTGCGGCCCAGCCAACCTGGCCATGTACCTTTCATTCTGGGATATCCCAACCTCGCAAGAAGAAACTGAGAAGATCCTGAAGCCCCGCCGTGAAGACCGCAATGTTATGCCCTATGAAATGCTGGATTACGTTCAGACGCAAACCAATCTTCAAGGTTTCGTGCGCTATGGCGGACGTCTGGACATCATTAAAAAATTCATCGCGGTTGGCATCCCGGTTTTGATTGAACGCGGTATTGATACCCCTGACGGTTGGATGGGCCATTACGGATTGGTCTATGCTTACGATGACCAAAAGCGAGAAATGAGCATCGCCGATACGTATTACGGTGAGATTTCTTATCCTTACGAACAGGTAATGGAGTATTGGACTCAGTTTGATAATATCTACCTGGTAGTTTTCCCTGCTGATCGGCTGGATGAAATCACAGGAATTCTTGGTCCGCAAGAAGATGTTATTTACAATCAATCTTATGCTCTGGATCAGATTACCAGGCGCATTAACAATATTGAAGACCCAAAACAGCAGTTCTTTGCCTGGTACAGCCGCGGCAGCATTTTGGTACAGATGAAAGATTTTGCCACTGCCGCCCAATCCTACGATAAAGCATTTGAGATATACGACAAGCTTGAGCCTGCTGAACGGCCTTACCGCATCCTTTGGTATCAGACCGGGCCCTTTTTCTCTTACTACTACATGGCCCGCTATACTGACACCCTCAACCTGGCACTGTTAACTCTGGATAAGGGTGTTAACTTCCTGGAGGAAAGCTGGGTCTGGGCTGCCCGTGCCAGCGCGGCACTTGGCGACAGGGAAAAGGCAATTTTCTACTACCGTCAAGCGCTGGTTTACCACCCGGACTGGTGGGTGGCCACTGATGGCTTGATTTCACTGGGTGAAGAACCCTAAACCGAGCCGAAAGAACCATGTCAACACCGCGGATTGCCTCAATGGCAACAAAAAAGAACAAGAAGCCGACTATTTGGCGTCAGCCCTGGTTGTATCTTGGCCTCCTTGCTGCGCTTGCACTGGGTATCTTTGCGGTTTTACAGGTTCCGGGTATGCCTGAGCGGTTAAGATATCACTACGATCAGACAAGGGCAAAAGTATTTTACTTTTTCCGTCGCCCACAGGAACAAATATTCCTACCCAGCCAGGGAGGTACGCAAGCGTCCTCTGGTTTGACCCCAAACCTTCCAACTGATGCCGCACAGCCATCATCAACTCCTTTACCAAACAGCAACCCGGCTGCACAAACATCAACACCGCCAGCCTCAACACCGGTTGCCCCTATCACCACACAGGTGCCATTGCCTGTGCGGTTCCAATTGACTGATATCGAGCATGAAAAACAAGGCTACAACAATTGCGGGCCGACGACTTTGGGTATCTATCTCCGGTATTGGGGGGTGGATACTGATCAAACGAAGATTGCAGAGCGCGTTCACCAAATTCCTGATGACCGTAACGTGGGCCTTTATGAGATGCGCGATTATGTAGAGGAGAATACCCAATTCAAGGCGATCGTCCGTCACGGCGGCGATTTTGACTTGCTGAGAAACCTGGTGAACCAGGGCTTCCCGGTCATGTTGGAACGCGGTTTTTATACAGCCAGCACCAGCGAGTGGATGGGGCATTACGGCCTGGTAACCGGTTTTGACCTGAAAGATGCTACGCTTCACGTGCCAGACACTTACCTTGGACCAACAGATTTCAAGGAAGCTGACCTTGAGCGTTTGTGGATGCACTTTGCCTATGCTTATTTACTCATCTACCCTGTAGAGCAGGAACCAAGCATTCAAGCTATCCTTGGTGACCAGTGGGATGAAGCTGAAAATGCCAGGCACACCTTGCGGCTTATGCAGCAAAAGGCACAGCTTGATCATTCAGACGGTAATGTGGAAGATAGCTTTTTTGCCAAATTCGGGGTGGGAACAGCCGCCATGCTTGCTCAGGAACCCTCCATGGCTGCCCAGGCTTTTGATGATGCTTTTGGCGCGTATTCCTTACTGCCATCCTATAAACGCCCCTTCCGGGTGATGTGGTACCAGTTTGGGCCCTACGAAGCTTACTTTGCCACGGACCGGTTTGAGGATTGCGCAAACCTTGCTCAGAATACCATTGCAAACTCAGCGGCTTCTGGACTTGAAGAATCCTGGTATTGGAGGGGGCGATGCGTTGAGGAATTGGGCGATGAAAACTCAGCTGCCTTCTTCTATAACAAAGCGCTTGATTGGCACCCGGATTGGAAACCTGCCCTGGAAGCCCTGCAGGCGCTTGACGTAAAACCATAAACTAAAACTCCCTCTGAACTGAGGGAGTTTTGGTAATCCATGGCGGGAATATTTTGGAATTAGTTTGCCGTTCAGGCAACAGACTTACGGAAAGAAGCGTTTCTCTATTGCGGGTATTCGCCTAAATGCTTAGAGAAGTTCGTCTTCATTGATGAAAGGCAGAAGAGTGCGCAACAATTTCATGTTTCCTTTCTGCATCTGCGCCTTGGCGATTTGGGTGAGGTCCTTTGAATTCATAAAAGGCGCTAAAGCCTTAAGGTATTTGCCTTGTTCTTCCGGGTTGATTTGGGCTGCGAGCGCACCAATGATTTCAGAACTCAAGAAAGGTGCCAGGCTGGCCAACCTTTTGGCATGTCTGCCGGAATCGAAGATTTTTACGGCAAGTTCGCCAAGGTCTTTCTCATCCATGAAAGGAGCCAGGCCAACCAAACGATCAAAATCTTCGCCTTCCATGGCTTCCTGGGCGTAAGCTCCCAGATGCTTGCTGTCCAGGAAGGGTGCCAACGCGCTAAGCGCTTTCAGACTTTTCTTATTACTGGCCTGCTTTTCAATGAAGGCACCCAGGTAGCTTTCGTCCAGGAAAGGCGCCAGGGGAACGATCTCTGACAGGTCTTCGATAATGGTTTTTTCCATCTCTTTTGCCAGGCTGGCAGCGCTAAGGAAAGGTGCAAGTGCCTTTAGCATCTCAATGCTTATAGCTTCTTCCTTGTTGCTTTGCACGGCTTCTTCAACTTGGGAGGGCTTTAGCATTGGCGCGACCTCTACAACCTCTTCCAATTTAATCTCAGGATCCTTATTGACGACTTTATCGACAATTTTTGATTGTTCCTCAGACCCAAGCAGTTCCTCAATTGATACGCCCAGAATACGGGCCAGGTCTGCCAATTTGGCAATGTCGGGCATGGTATTGCCGCGTTCCCAGTTGCTGACTGCCTGAAAACTAACCAACATCTGGTCGGCCAGTTCCATCTGTGTCATATCTTTTGCTTTCCGCAATTCAGCGATGCGGGCGCCGATTTTTTTTGTGTCGAACATATTTACTCCTTTGTATTTGTTATCCGCATTGTAGAACTTCTTACCCTTAAATACTATCAATTAACACTTGAAATGGGTAGATTCCAGCTCTGGTTGAGTGGAATTTGGACGGAATTCCTAAAGAAATGGCTATCAAAATTCGAAATATAAATGTTTTTTTTGATAGCTATTCCAATGAACAATCTGAAAAAAAAAGGAGCATCAGCCAATGGATGCTCCTTAAGGGTCAAAAGAAAGATCTATGCAAAGCGGTTGCGGATTTCCGAACTGACATAGTCCAGGATTGCCACGGTAATGGCAATGAACCAGATGGCAATACCAGCAGAGCGATAATCCAGCAGCCGAATCCACTGGATGAGCAGGTAGCCGATACCACCACCACCAACCATACCAATGACGGTTGACATACGTACGTTGATATCCCAGCGGTAAATGGTGAACGAAACGAAAGGCGGGATAATCTGGGGGATTACCGCGTACCAAACAGTCTGCAGCCAGTTAGCACCGGTGGCCTGAATAGCCTCCACCGGACCATGGTCAATGGACTCAATGGCTTCAGAATACAACTTGCCAAGCGCTGCAATGGAGTGCACAGTTAAGGCCAGGATCCCAGCGAAGGGCCCCAGACCTACCGCAATGATGGCAATCACCGCCCACACCAGGGACTCGATGGACCGCACAATATTCAAAATTGTTCTCACCACCATATAGATGGTTCTGGTTAACCAATTAGCCGACATCAGGTTGCGTGAAGCAATGAAGCTGACTGGAATGGACAAAATTACGCCAAAGAATGTGGACATCATGCCCAGGAAAATAGTCTCGACCATTTTTTCCACGGAAAGCTTTAGCTCTTCGCTGAGCACTGGTTTTCCGACTGAGGCGACCTGGCGAGCTTCCACCTGCCAGATGGCGTAACCCTTGCCACCCGTGGTCGGTATGACCCGATACGGAATGACTACATCCAACTCAAAACTGCCGTTGCTGTCGGTTTTAACTTTGACGTATTCGCCGCCGTAGCGATAGCGGAACTCGTTTCGCACCTGGTCTATCCACCAAATCTCGGTTTCATCATTTGGCGCAAAATTCGTACCAACCATGCGGAGTTTTGTACCTTCTTTGCCACCAATTTCAGAAAGGTCTCCACAATCGGGTGTGACAGTGACCAAAGGCTTACCATCTTCAACTTTGACAGGTTCAATTTGCACTTCGGTGCATGGGATCACCACATTGGCTTTTCCTACCAGAAGTTCTTCTGGATAGTGGAGAGCTTTTTCCCAGGGCCACAATACCCGCATCAACAATGGAAGGGAATTTTTACCATCACGAATGAGCACTGCTGGTTTGATCTCACCGATTTGCCAACCAAGGATGAAGAAGGCTGTCAACACGAAAACCCACAATAAGAAGGGGTTGGGTTTGGATTTAGCCGCAGTCTTATAGGCATCCCAAGCGATCAAGAGGTAAAGGAGGATCAGCAAAATTAGAATTACCAGGATGATAGGTTCGAGCTTGATCGCTTTTCCAAACATAGCTGCGAAGCCAATCTCACGCCGAGCTGCCACATTCACGCGCCAGACCCAAAGACCGGCTGCTGAAATGAAAACAAGCAGCAGGACCAATCCCTTGCGGGCATTTCTGGCAAGTATGTGCCCGAAGCCGGGTACGATCAGCGAGAGCAAACCCGCTACAATTGGTGAAACCAAACTTGGTTTTTCTTCGGAGGTCTGCTTCTTTGTTCTCATTTTGCTGCCTCCTCTGCTATTGAAGCGGGCTCGTCTAGGGCTATATCGCCCGAAATGCCGCCCATGCGTTCAGCTTCTTCACCGTAGATGGTCTTAAATTCGGCGTCTGTCATACGCAGGATCTGTTGCTTGTTACCCTGGTAAACCAAACGGCCTTCGCGCAAACCAATCACGCTGGTGCTGTAGCGTTGCACCAAATCAAGGTAGTGAAGGCTGCAGAGAATGGTCATGCCATCTTCTTTGTTCAATCTTTCCAAGTGCTGCAGGATCGAATGAGCCAAAACGGGGTCCAGACTGGCAACGGGTTCATCAGCCAGGATTAGTTTTGGTTCCTGCATCAGTGCACGGGCAATACCTACCCGTTGTTGTTGACCACCGCTTAGTTCATCCGCACGTTTGTTAGCCTGATCAGTGATTCCCAAACGTTGCAGCGCTACCAAGGCGCGTTCTTTATCCTCTTCATCGAAGCGCCCGGTAATGCTGCGCCAGGTGGAGGCATAACCCAGACGGCCAGCCATGACATTGGTCAAGACCGTGGAGCGCTTCACCAGGTTAAACTGTTGGAAAACCATACCAATTTGCCTGCGCATTTGGCGTAATGCGGTTCCTTCGAGTTTTGTGATATCAAGCCCATCCCAAAGGATTTGGCCTTCAGTTGGATCGATTAGGCGGTTAATACAGCGCAAAAGGGTTGATTTACCAGACCCACTCAAGCCGATTACTACCAGGAACTCACCATCCGGAACGTCAAAACTCACATTGCGCAGTGCAACCGTGCCATCATCATAAATTTTCGTCAGATTGCGTATCTCAAGCATTATCACCCACCACAATTATTACAGCGGGGGACCCAATAGGTCCCCCGTGTGTAAACAACTTAACATGCGCTGAAATCTTAGAGGTCTTCAGCAGTGACGCCGGCAGCGTCCAGCAACTGGCGGAAGGCATCATAGAAAGTGTTGTCGTGTGCTTCCAGGCCATCCCATTCGTAGGCTGCGTCCATGGCTGCTTTACCTTCTTCGGTGCCGATGATCTTGATCAGGGCATCAACCAGTTTCTGCTTGGTCTCTTCGGGGAAGCTCTTGGCAAATTGGACACCGTCATTGGGGATTTCGACAGAAATCTCGACCTGGAGGACTTTGTCCATCACATCCGGGAATTCGTCTTCCACTGAGGTGCGGGCATCCACAAAGGAAGCACCGGCATCGCATTGCTTATTGTAAACACCAAGCACGGCTGCATCGTGGCTTCCCGCAAAGATGACTTCTACATCTTTTTCCGGGTCCACACCGGCGGCTCGCATCATGATGCTGGGGATGATCCAGCCACTGGTGCTGGTTTCATCGGTAGCGCAGAAGACCTTGCCCGCCAAATCGGCGACTGACTTAACGCCGCTATCAACATGGGCAATAATCTGACCGGTATAGGTTGGACTGCCATAGCGTGTGGCAACCAGGGCGGGATAAGCACAATCGCGGTCAGCGGCGGTGATGGCAGCGAAAGTAGCCAGAGAGCCCATGTGCGCTTGCCCGGAGCATTCAGCTTCAATGGCAGCGGTGTAGTCAGTGGCCACGAAGGTGTCCACTACCAGACCTGTTTCCTTGAAGATCATGTCTCCAACAGCATCAGCGCCTGCTGAAACGGATTCCATTTCACCAGAGGGAACAAAGACCCATTTGATTGGATTTGCCTCCGTACCGAGAGCTGGAGGTTGGGGAGTGCAAGCACTCATTAACAAAACTGCAAGCATTAGTATGGATAGAACGAGACTGACTTTTTTCATTTCGACTCCTTTTATAAAGAACCAGAAATTGTAAAACTATCACTATCATACCCCAAAAAATTGATGTCTTGTAGACGACAACACAATCGCTTGAGAGATAAGAAGATACCAGAAATTGAGCTTTGATGGATCTGGGAATTTATTAGAAGTCATTCCAAGCCTCCTTTGCGGGGCAATTTGCTCCTCTCACCGCTTATCGCCCCAATCCACCCAAAACATCCCCCAAAGACCATATAATTAGCGCATGCTAAAGATCCTGCACTTTGCCGATGCCCATATTGATATGGCCAATTACGGCCAGCATGACCCCAAAACCGGATTGCCTTCTCGCGTGGTCGATTTTCTGAATTCCCTCGATAAGATTGTTGATGCTGCTATTACTGAAAAGGTAGACCTGGTTATCTTTGCGGGTGATGCCTATCGTGACCGTTCCCCAGCCCCGACATTCCAGCGGGAGTGGGATAAAAGGGTGGTGAAACTTTCCAAAGCGGGTATTGAGACCATCCTACTCACCGGCAACCATGACATTGCCCCATCGGCTCTACGCGCACATGCCCTGCAAGAAATGGAAACACTGGAAATTCCCTACATCCATGTTGCCAGCAAAACGCGCCTTTTTGGACCTCAGGAGCTGGGTGGCCTTCCCCTTAATGTCATCGCCGTCCCCTGGATCACTCGCGCAAAAGCTGCTGAAAGCTTGATTAATTCAATGACTGAAGACCAGGCACCCGAGAGCGATACAGACAATCAGGAAAAACGGGATGCTCTGCTTACAGTTGGTTTAAAAGATATTTTTGACGATTACTTCATGCGGATGGACCCCTCCCTGCCGGTTATTCTGGCTGCCCATGCCAGCATTGAGGGTGCGCAATATGGCCAGGAACGCCTCATCACCGTCGGTAAAGATTTGGTGCTCCCACCAGGTCTTGTCCGCGACCCGCGTTTTGACTATGTGGCCCTGGGCCACATCCATAAGTTTCAGGATCTCAACCTAAATGCTTACCCCCCGGTGGTCTACTCCGGTTCTATTGAGCGGGTGGATTTTGGTGAAATTGCTGAAGATAAGGGTTTTGTGCTTGTAGATCTGGAGAAAGGGAAAACTACTTATAAGTTCTGTCAACTCCCAACGCGACGTTTTATTGATCTCAAGGTCTTTATTGATCTTGATGACCCTGTGCTCGACAAGCTTGTGCGGACGCTGCCCTCTGAAAAAGAAGCTGAAAACGCGATTGTAAGGCTCTCAATTTACTATCCCAAGGCTATAGAGACCCAAATTGATGAAGCAGAATTACGCAGGCGGATGAAAGGTGCGTTCCAGTTTACGCTGAGCAAGCACACCGAGAACCCCATTCGAGCACGCTTGAGCGAGGGACAAGAAACCAGCCTGATGACCCCCACCGAGCTGCTGGATTTTTATTGGCGTAGTAATAACACAAACGAAGAAGAACGTGTGAGGTTGGTGGCTTTAGCAAAGAGCCTCATTGATGAAGCTAACGGTCTGGAAGCTTAAGCCCCGATTGCTTGCAATTGATAACCATTTACGCGTTGCGGATGGCATCCAGCAGGCGAGCCAGCCGAACCGTTTCTTTCACATCATGCACGCGCACAATGGAAGCGCCGTGCAGAATCCCGTAGGCATTGGCGGCAAGGCTACCTTCCAGACGATCCTCTGGAGGTGAGTTCAAAGTGTAGCCAATGAATGATTTGCGAGAAACACCCAACAAGATCGGGTAACCCAGGCTCAACAGCTCTTCCTGCCTCTTAAGCAGTTCCAGATTATGTTCTGTCGTTTTACCAAAACCGATGCCCGGGTCAATCAAGATGTGTTCATCAGGCATCCCGGCCGCCTTTGCCAGGGCTATGCTTTCACGTAACCCTTTCTTAACCGTCTTGACAACGTCCTTGAACTCAACTTTTACGTACCGACCGCCCAATTCCGTTTTTTGAGTTTCCACTTTCCTGACCACGTTGTGCATC
This sequence comes from uncultured Anaerolineaceae bacterium, assembly GCA_964391795.1. Lineage (GTDB taxonomy): Bacteria > Chloroflexota > Anaerolineae > Anaerolineales > Anaerolineaceae > Mesolinea. The sequence goes on from CAYMNM010000016.1 coordinate 19,662, forward strand.
AACACAGCTGTGGCATTAAATCGGGCTACTGTAGTTGCCATGGCGGGGTCTTTCTTGAACCCCCAAACATCGTTAATGATCTGAGCACCTTCCTGTAAACATACCTCTGCGACACTGGCTTTATAAGTGTCGATACTGATGGGTACAGTCACACCTTGCCTTCGCAAGGCAGAGAGGGCAGGTAAAAGATGAGCCAGTTCTTCTTCGGCGCTTACTGGCGCTGCGCCTGGCCGGGTGGATTCCGCGCCCAGGTCTAATATGTCCACACCTTCTTTCAGGAACAAATCTATCTGCCGAAGGGTTGATTTAAGCGGCGTTATCTTGGACAGCAAACCATCCCCCGAAAAACTATCTTCAGTCAGGTTTACAATGCCCATCACGTAAGTTTTCTTACCAATTTCAGGGAAGAGTTCAGAATTCATTTTTTCTCAATTCCAGGCGGTTTTTGCTTCCACATAGATTTTAACCGTTTCAATCGTTGGGCCCAGGCTGTAAACCCGGGTTTTGACTAAGTTGTCTTCGTTTTTGGGATTGTCTAGTTCAAGTTGACGATAGCCTATTGGTAAACCGCCGTTGCCAAAGGCCACAACAACTACTCTTGCGCTGAGGACCTCACCACCTTCAAAGCTCAGCTTGGCTTCCAGTTCTGCAGATTTCATATCTTCGGCAACGTTAACCTTTTCATCGACAATCAATGGGCTAAGATAACGGCTGTCAGGTTCTGGCACCGGCAGTTCAAAATCAGGGTTTGCGGAAAGAATGAAGCTGCTTGGGATGGGAGCTGCAAAATACGCCACCAGAGGCAAATCACTGCCCGGCTCAAGAATATTTAGAGGAAGAATTGCCACGGCTTCCTGCCTGGTGTCTCCCAGTTTATCCTGCAAGCTCACCAATGCAGAAGGGTTTTCAACCGGCTTGCCGCTTGTGCTTGTATACTGCACAAAAACTCTAAGGCCGCCCAGCCCATCCACATAACCAAAGACCGGATAGGCCGAATGCGGCGTGGGCGTGGGCGGAAGCGTGGGGGTTGGTACGGGGGTCTGACTGGCAGGAAAGTCTGTCGGAGGTAGTGGTGTTGGGCTAAAGCCTGGAGTGGCCGTCACTGGAACCACCAGTGTCGTATTTTCACCTATGGCATTGGGGTACACAGAAGGGTTGGCAGTTTTTAGTGCTTCCAAGGGAATTCCAAAGCGCAGAGCGATGCCAAACATATCATCATCCGCCTTAACCTGGTAATAAAAAGGCGTTGGCGTTTCCGTAGGGATCGCGGTGGGAGTTTCACTGGGCGCGGGCGTAGGGGTTGAGGTGGCGCTTGGCGATGGGCTGGGGCTAAAGGTGGCTGTTGGGCTTGGAAGAACCGGAGCAACTGTTGGTAAAGGCAGCGGGGTGGGTTTGGGAGCACAGGCTGCCAAAAGGGCAATCAAACAGAGCGCGTAAAGGGCTCTTTTAAACATGTCGGCATTATACCAGCCAAGATAATTCATTTTTTTACCCCTTCAACTGCGCCAGAGGCTTAGTTTTTTAGAATTCAAGTAATATATATTGTATGATTCTTCGGCGGCTATGTACTTTTGTTGTGTGCATATTCCTGACAGGCTGCCAAGCTCCGATTGCCACAGCAAATTTGCCAACTCAGACCACAGCCATCATTTCCCCTACCGCTACGCGTGATTGGTTTCCAAGCACTGCTACTCCGGATCTGACCCCTACTTCTTTAATAAATTCAGCCCAGACCCCACCGATTTCAGATGTGGCGCCGCCGGCACCAGGCAAGGCTTTAATTGAGGATCCTTTCCGAGCCGATCAATGGTACATCTTGGCTCCAAGTGGCGGGCGGATTGCGCTGCAAGAAGGCATCTTAAGCATGGCGACAGACAATAAAAAGCTGTTTTTTGAAGCCAACAGCAAATTAGTTTTGCCCGCGCATTTTTTTCTCCAAATCAACGTGGAACTCTCAACTTGTTCGCCCAACGATTACTACAGCCTTTCCTTCTGGAAGGGCAGCAACCTGGGCACTTATGTGCTCGATTTCAACTGCCAGGGTCAGATGCGACTGCGAAATATTCAGGAAAGCGGGTCGAAGTTACTGCAGGATTGGATGGGCGTACGCAAACTTGCTCCGTTACCCCCAACCAATAATCTAATAGGAATCTGGGCTATTGCCGACCGGGTAGACATTTTTGCCAATAACCAGCTTCAGTATGAGTTCATCACAAACCCCAGCAATGGCGGTGGCTTTAGTTTAGCTCTAAACACAAGCGGTGATGGCCTCAGTGCTTTCAGCTTCTCTCAATTAGGGATTTTTGAACCCTGAGCCTCGGTGAAAGAAGGCACGCATTATAATATGCGCAATCAATGATTTTTAAATTTGTGAGGAGCAGATGACGGAACGCTTACGTATTGTCATTCCTATGGCTGGGTTGGGCAGTCGCTTACGGCCGCTCACCTGGAGCCGACCAAAGCCCCTGATTTCTTTAGCTGGCGCGACCGTGCTTGACCACATGTTAAGCATGTTCGACTCCGTGCCCAACCGGGAATTGGTTGAATTTGTTTTCATTCTTTCCCCGCATCAGGAAACCTTGATAAAAGCTCACATGGCAAAAAACTATCCCAGGCAGGTTGTGCATTACGTCTTTCAGCCTGAGATGAAAGGTCAATCAGACGCGCTTTGGAATGCGCGTGAATTCTTAAAAGGGCCCATCCTGATGGTTTTCTCGGACACGCTCATTGAGAATTCTTTTGCTTGCCTTGAAAACGAAAAGGCTGATGCCATAGCTTGGGTGAAAGCTGTTCCAGACCCCCGGCGCTTTGGTGTGGCTGAAATCGACTCCAAAGGCAAGGTTACCCGCCTGATTGAAAAGCCAACCGATCTCAACAATAATCTTGTGGTGGTTGGTTGTTACTACTTTAAAGAGTCTGAGATCTTGCTTAAGGCCATTGAGGAACAGATTGAGCGCAAAATCCAGTTGAAAAATGAGTACTTCCTGGCAGATGCCATTAACCTCTACCTGGAACATATTGCTTTCATGCGCACAGAAACGGTCAAGGTTTGGTTGGACGCTGGTACATCGGAGGCTTTGCTGGATACAAACCGTTACATGCTTGAACACGGCCGCTCAAACAACAGTATCAGTAGTACTGCGACCGACATGGTCATTATCCCCCCTGTATTCATTCATCCTGAATCCCGGGTCAATACGTCTGTTATTGGCCCTTACGCTTCCATTGGGGCCGGAGTGGTAGTGCAGGGCAGTATTATTCGGGATTCCATCCTCAGTCCTGGTGCACATGTTACCGACGCTCACCTCGAAGGCTCTCTGCTTGGCCATGACGTGGTTATCAATGGGGTTAGCGGTAAATTCAACATTGGTGATAATTCCTGGCTAAATTCTTAACGCATCCAAAGTTAAAGGAGTGCTATGAAAGAATTTTTAACTGAAAAGATTAATGGACTTAAACCATCGGGAATCCGAAAGTTTTTTGATATTGCCGCTACTATGAAGGAAGTCATCTCCCTGGGGATTGGTGAACCTGATTTTGCCACGCCTGATCCTATCATACAGGCAGGTATCCAGTCGCTTCTGGCAGGAGAAACCCATTACACTTCCAATCAGGGTCTCTTGCAGTTACGTGAAGCAATTTCTGAAAACATCAATAAGCTTTACCAAGTTCGATATGATCCTGTCAATGAAATACTAATTACTGTAGGTGTTTCTGAAGCTTTATACCTAATTTTTACTGCCATCCTGAACCAGGGTGATGAAGTCATCATCCCAAATCCGTGTTTTGTTTCTTATCAGGCTGAAGTGGAACTGGCTGGCGGTGTGCCGGTTGAAATCCCAACTTTTATGAAAGACAATTTTGAACCTGACCCTGACTTGATTGAACGTGCCATTACACCCCGGACAAAGGCGATTTTTGTTGGTTACCCCAGCAATCCAACCGGCGCGGTTGCCAGCAGGGAAACGCTATTGCGGATAGCCGCAATAGCTGATAAGCACGATTTACTGGTGGTTTCTGATGAGATTTATGACCGCTTGGTTTATGGTGTGGAACATGTTTGCTTTGCTTCATTGCCTGGTATGCGCGAGCGTACTGTCACGATGAGTGGTTTTTCAAAATCCTATGCTATGACAGGCTGGCGAATTGGGTATGTTGCCGCGCCAGCACCAATCTTGCGTGGCCTCGTGCGCATTCACCAATACACTGTCATGTCCGCCCCTACTGTCAGCCAGTATGCCGCGCTGGAGGCGCTGCGCATAGGTGAACCTTTCGTGCAAGATATGCTTGCAGAATATGAGCGCCGCCGTCGGCTCATTGTCAGTGGTTTTAATCGTATTGGCCTTGAAACATTTGAGCCCAGGGGTGCTTTCTATGCTTTTCCAAAAGTGACTATCAGCGGTTTCAGCGATGAGGAATTCTGCAATCGACTGCTGATGGAGGCCAAAGTGGCCATGGTACCCGGCTCTGCCTTCGGTACTGCCGGGGCTGGCTTCGCGCGGGCTTCCTATGCCACTTCATATGAAAAAATTGAGGAAGCTCTACAACGAATTGATGATTTCCTAAGAAAAAACGGCTGAAATTACGCCACTTACATTCACCTCCACAGCCGGACTGAAGAGCCCGGCTGTTTTCAGTAAAGCTGTTCGAAGCACACAAAAACCGATTTCATCGTTTCGGATAATTTTGAACCTGGCTTGTCGGTATTTATAATTGAGTCAGGGCATCATCGAATGGAGGGTACATGACAATCCAGATTCGCAGGTTGGAACCCAAAGACGCGCTTGACTTTGTGGAATTCTTTGAGCACATGGATTTCCATCATGCCGAGCATTGGCAGGGCTGTTACTGCCAGTATTACCATCTTGCTGGTTCAGCAGAAAAATGGTTAAAAATTCGAGGGGAAAAAGCCAGGGAAATGGCTCTCATCAACGTTGCCAGAACTTATACGCGTGGGTACCTGGCAATGGATGGCGGGCGAATCGTTGGGTGGTGTCACGTTAATCATCAGGCAAAACTGTTGCGACTTAAGGAGTTTTTACAACCTTACCTGCTTGAAGAGCGTACTGCCGTGGTGGTCTGCTTCATGGTGCACCCGGAATATCGCCGTCAGGGCATAGCTTTTAGCCTGTTGCAAGCTGCTGTGGAAGGCTCGCGGGAAGAGGGATACAGGGCGGTAATAGGCTTACCCTCTGCGCCAAATGTAATACCAGAACGGGAATACCATGGCAATAGAGACCTTTACCTCAAGGCTGGTTTCTCACAAATCACTGAAGCCGATGGGCAAGAAATCTTTTTATTGCAATTTCCACGTAGAGACATGGAGTAGCTTGTGACTGGCACGAGGAGCGACTTGCTGCGATTGGCACAAGACCCGGAGCTAAGGGCTTTGATGGCTGCGTTGGATCAAAAGACCCTCGCAACCTGGGCATTAACCGAGGCTGAGTTGGCTTTGAAAATATTT
>CAYMNM010000016.1:25225-27648 GCA_964391795.1 uncultured Anaerolineaceae bacterium
GAAAAAACCTTGAGCAAGATGCGTGATACTCTTAAACAAGCAGTCGCTTTGGGCAATGCCAAAAACTTTGATCAATAATCGAGGAAATTCTGGAATACCCTAGGGAGGTGTTAGCGCTTGTGCTTCTTTTTTGCGAGCTCATATTCCGCGAGCGTGCGGTGCATACCGTCACAGAGGGGCTTTTGACGGGAATTTCCACAGGAACACAAGGTTACCCTGTTTCGTGGCAGGAAGGGCACTTTGTCTGAGCGTTCGATGGGCACATTCCCCATCACCCAGAATGGTCCATTGACCAATCTGTTTTGAACGCCTTCACGCGTTAAGGCAATCTGCATGGGGTACGGTTTTTCAATATCTTCACCATCGCGGTCCAGACTGTAAGTGAGTGAGCCTGATGGGCAATCTTCCACCATCTTGATGGCAATTTTGTGATCTTCAGGATCATCTGAAAACTCGCTGAAATCTTCAATTGCTCCTGCAACCCGAATGCAAAACCCGGAGGACATGCAGAGTGGGTGAAATTTGCGGATGGTGAGACCACTTTTTGCGTGCAGTACAAGATCTGCTTTTAAGGCCTTTTGGGTCCGTGCGCTCTCATGACCGTCAAACTCGATGTCGACGTGGGTGTGATCACAAAAAGGGAAAGTTTTGGATTTTCCGCAGCGACAAAGCAAGTAGGGATGCTTCTCAGGGGTGATCTCCCCTTCGAAAATCCAGTTGAGGGGTTCACCCTGGGCGGACATTTCTTGAGAATACACAAACAAACGAATGCTGCCTTCAACCCGGTAAGGGCCATTGGCAATGATACTGATTTTCCCTGAGTTTTGCTCGACCATTGTGCCTTCAATTATATATCTGGATTATGTTTATTGAAGGTGGTAAACACTCTGCGACTTTTGCACTGGATCGTGAAAAAAATAACAAAGTAGATGCTGATTATGTTGAATTGGCTTGACGCAATTTTTATTAAGGATAAGATTTAGATATATCAATGAGGAATTGTGTTATTCAGAATGCATATTCCTCAGACATCCATAATCCGCCATGGCTTCTGTCATGACAAAACGTTAAAGGAGAGAAAATTAATGTCTGGTTCGACTAACGCTTTTGAGATGGCTCAGTCCCAATTCGATCATGTTGCCGATCAACTTGGTCTTGACGGGCAGGTCCGCGAAATTCTTCGCTGGCCGGCCAGGGAATTCACCATTCGCATCCCTGTTCGCATGGATGACGGCAAGGTGAGAGTATTCCAAGGTTTCCGTGTGCAGCATAATGATGCCCGCGGTCCAAATAAAGGTGGCATCCGCTTTCACCCAGCGGAAACCATCGATACCGTTCGCGCTCTGGCGATGTGGATGACCTGGAAATGCGCTGTTGCGGATATCCCCCTGGGCGGCGGCAAAGGCGGCATTATTGTCGATCCAGCCACGCTGTCCAACGGTGAAAAAGAACGCCTTGTACGCGCCTATATCCGCATCCTCGTTCGTAATGTGGGCCCACGGCAGGATGTTCCTGCTCCTGATGTAGGCACCACTCCCCAGATGATGGGTTGGATGATGGACGAATACTCCCGTGTGGTGGGCCAATATACCCCAGGCGCGATCACTGGCAAACCACTTGGCGGTGGCGGTTCACAAGGCCGTACAGAAGCTACTGGTTACGGCGTGATTTACTGTGTACGCGAAGCTATGAAGCATCTGGGTATCGATCCTAAATCAACGACAGCTGCCGTTCAGGGCTTTGGTAATGTAGCTCAATTTGCCTCCATCGGCTATATTGAACAACTGGGCGGTAAAGTGATTTGCGTTTCCTGCTGGGATCGCAATGATAAGACTTCGTATACCTTCAGCAAGGAAGACGGTATCGACCCCCACTTCCTCAAGAGTATTACCGACCAATATGGAACCATTGATAAAGAAAAGGCCAAAGCTGCCGGTTATTCAATTGAAGATGGCGGAGCCTGGATTTCCAAGAAAGTGGATGTTTTGATTCCGGCTGCCCTTGAAGGCCAAATCAACGGAGACACCGTTAAATTGATTGACCCCAGCGTCAAGATTATTGCTGAAGGCGCCAACGGCCCCACCACCCCTGAAGCGGATGTGGTCATCAATGAACGCGGCACTTTTGTTATTCCTGACTTCCTTTGCAACTCGGGCGGCGTGACCTGCTCGTACTTTGAAGGCGTTCAGAACGATCAGAACTTCTACTGGACTAAGGACGAGGTACTGACCAAGCTGGACAATGCCATGACTCAGGCTTTTGCCTCTGTGTTAGGCATGTCATTGGACAAAAAAGTGGTTATGCGCGATGCGGCTTACATGGTTGCCATCGCCAAAGTAGTCAAAGCCATGGAACTCCGCGGCTGGATTTAATCCATCGCAGAATAATCCTAAATCAAACAGGGAGGCCGTGCGGCCTCCCTG
>CAYMNM010000017.1:0-3441 GCA_964391795.1 uncultured Anaerolineaceae bacterium
CGAACGCTCTTTTTTTTGACCCTAAACCCTTAAGCCGCAAATCAAGTTAAGTTATACTTAGCGCAGAGGCTGAGAGTCCATTAGGATCTTATAGATGATGAGTGATTTGCAATACCGAGTATTCACAATTCTTGGGTTTATTGCGTTTATTGTTTGTGCCACTGCCATCCTCTTCGTCACCACCCTACAAAAGAACAAACCCCCCCAAAAAACTGTTCAAGCCCTCACCCTTTACCTGTGGGTAGCCTTGCTTTACCTCATCAACAACGGTTTTGAGACTCTTGTGTCTCAAGCTTCCGTCACCCTGCTCTTAGCCCGGTTTGATTATGTATTTGTCGCTATTCTGCCGGTCATTTGGCTGTATTTGGTATTCAACTTTGCCGGCTACGAGCGCAACACTCAAGCCCGCAACTTTTGGCCTTTCCTTATCATCCCAGTTTTGACCGCCATAGTTGCCTTAAGCCCGCTCTTTGACGGCCTTATTTGGGGTGAGTATCACGTAATGGACGTAGGTTTATTCAATCAACTCAAGGCTTCTGATTATGGCATTTGGCTTTGGGTTCACAGCATGTATTCCTCTTGCGTCTTCATCTATGGCATCATCGTGCTCATCGTTTCGCTTCTAAAGGGATTGCCGATTTACCGCAAAAGAGCCTCCCGCATGATCGCCGGCATCCTGATACCCATTGTGATTGAAGTTTCCTTCATCTTGCGCCTGATCCCTGGCCTGCAAAAAGATTTTTCTCCCATTGGCTTTGTGATTGCTGGCATCGTATTCGTGTTTGAAACGCACAAATTCCGCTTTTTGGATATCAAGCCCATTGCCCGCGGTATCTTGGTTGAAAACCTGCGCGATGGCGTGGTCGTTCTCGACATGGCTGGGCAGGTCGTGGATATAAACCCAGCTGGCAAAAGGATCTTAAAACTGGAGAATGTTCCCATCACTGGGCGCGTCTTAACCGATTTATCCCAAGATTGTCAGCAGATATTTCCCCCACAGGCTGAGGAAGAATATTTTCAGAAAGAAGTTCAGTGTGAAGTGGATGGTGAACTTCGAACCTATAACGTACAACTGACCTCCCTCGAGCAACCTGCCGGCCGCCTGATAGTACTGCGGGATATCAGCCTCTACCGCAACGCGCAAAAAGCCCTGACAGACCATCAATTGGAACTGGAAGCACGCATCGAAGAGCGCACAGCTGAACTGTCTGCTCTCAATGCCACCCTTGAGCAGCGTGTAGAAAAACGCACCCGCGACTTATCCACATTATATTCGGTAGCCACAGTCGGCGGAGAACGTCTTCCCCTCGAAGGATTCCTCAAGGAATCCGTCCGACGGACCTTGCTCATGCTCGAGAGCTCAGTTGGCTTGGTTTATCTCTCCTCCAAAATAAACAGCTTTCGCCAAAAAGATCAGGTGCACTACGACCTGGTCATGCAAGAGGCTGCCTCGGAAGAGTTGTTGACGCAGATTCAATGCCTTATTTTGCAGCAGGATTTGGTTTCGAAGGTCATTCAGTCAGACCAGGCAGGCATCTATTGCGTTGATACGTCAAATACACTTGTAAAACAAGACCCCCACAACCTGGATAAGCGTGTGGAATATCCAATATCATTGTTGATCACACCAATGCATGTCTCCGGAAAGATGATCGGCGCGCTGGTATTGTGCCGCTTACAATCCTCACCTTTTTCCACTGATGAAGCTTTGTTGGTATCAACTATTGCCAATCAGATTGGGGTTGGCGTCATGAAATACCACTATCAACAAGAAGCAGAAAAAGCTCATGTAAGGGAAGAGCGTCAGGTTCTGGCAGCCAACCTGCACGACTCGGTGCTGCAAACACTCTACGGTGTGGCTACCTTCAGTGATGCCGCTAAACGTCACCTGGTAAGGGGTGAGCTAGAAGAAGGTATTGCCCTCGTAGACCGTATCGACGAAGAGACTCGTTCTGCATTGAAAGAATTCCGCCTGCTCATTTACAACCTGCGCCCTCCAGAGCTGGAAAAAACCGGCCTGGTTGGCGCTATCAAACAGCGATTGATCTCAGTTGAGAACCGTACCGGACTGAAATATGGCTTTACCGTCAGCGGGGAAATGCCAACTCTGCGCCCCGATGCAGAAGAAAACCTTTACCTGATAGCCCAGGAAGCTTTGAACAACACCATGCGACATGCCCATGCTTCGCAAGTAACCGTCGACCTGAAATCTATGAATGGTGAGTTCAGCATGCGGGTAAGAGATGATGGTTGTGGGTTCGATCCGGACCAGGTAAAGCCCGGTTGCATGGGGCTTGCCAACATAAGCGACAGGGCTGCATCCCTGGGTGGGCACCTGAGCATTTCTTCCACCCCCGGTAACGGCACCTCCTTGGAACTGACCACGCAATTGGAAAGCGTGTCTGCCCAAGTTGCCTCTGCCTGAGGCGTTCCCTTTTTCAGATTATCTAATCAAACTGATTATTACGCTGCTTTTTCATTGTTTGAGCAACCAAGATTTGAGTTAAAACAAACCGAAACGGCATTTCTGATGCCGTTTCGGATAACAATTTAGTCTAATTGCTCTTAATCCATAAACCAGGTCTCCCTGATTTGCTCAGGGCTCATGGGCTGCAAAAGCAGCATACTATTATCACCAACGCGGAAGTTTTCAAGTTTTCCAAGCCACACAGGTAGGGATTCGTTATTGATTTCGGGTATGGCGTAATGCAGCGTATTTTTTCCTTCGCCAGTCAGCATCTCAGGTTTAAGCTTGAGCCCGCTTAGGTAGTAATAAGCCGCGTAAATGCCTTCATAAGCTGTGCCGCCAGGCCTCACGAAAGCCATACAGTTAAGCGGGGTGCCAGCGTCCACCTCGTTCTTCCAGGCGATTAGCATATCTTCACGTGCTGGGCACTCCATAAAGGGAACATGGCTGTTAGACTTATCCACTGCTCCCCAGAAAAGGTCATTGCTCAGCTCGCTGGACCAAATAGCCCCCAAATCCGGGTTTTCTGCGATAAGCTTTTGCACGGCTCCATCCACGAAGGGGTTTTTGTCGTAGTTGGCCTCCATCTTGATAGCCTTAATTTCAGGGTATCCCTTCAGCACATTTTCCAGGATCTGCTGCATGTAATCATTATTACCAAAGTTGTAATAGGCCATGTTGCCCTTATCCTGCATGCTCTTGAACATGAAGGTAAGCGCGGTAGAGACAATTTCGTTTTCAGCAGAGAGGTTATAAACGCCTTCATCGGGCACATCCGCATTGAGCAGGAAGAAGGGGATGCCCTTATTCAAGGCTTCCTTACGCTGCGGGAAGTCGCCCATCACCGCCCAACGGTTGGAAGCGTTGACAATGGCATCCACGCCTTTTTCAGTCAGCTCAGCGATGTCCTTGCCAGGCAGGCATTCCACGTCCAATTCCGCACACGCAACGTCAAAATCCATTTGCATCATCGG
>CAYMNM010000017.1:3541-5212 GCA_964391795.1 uncultured Anaerolineaceae bacterium
GATCCATGACGTAAACCTGGCGGTTTTGTGATTCACCGCGAAGCCAGGCTATGCTTTTGCCATCTGGTGAAAACTTAGGCTGTTCGTCAGGCTCGGGGCTCATGGTCAGGTTGACCTCGCTACCATCAGATAAATTCACCAGGTAGATATCGCCCTGGCCCGTGTAGGCAATCTGTTTGCCAGTTGGCGACCAATCAGGAAACTTACTGTCAGGTATTTTGGAAACCTGTGTAACCTCGCTGCCATCAGATTTCATCGAAAAAATGAAGTAACCCTCGCCCGTCTCACTCTCGCGATTGGAAACGAAAGCGATGAACTTGCCATCCGGTGACCAAACTGGGTCAAAATCCTCTGCGGGATTGTTAGTGAGGTTCACCTGGTTGGAGCCGTCAGGGCTCATGCTATAAATTTCCGGGTTACCGTCGCGGTCGCTGTCAAAGGCGATATTACAGGGCAGGACAGGCACCTCAGTTGGCTCGAGGGTGGGAGCTAACTCCGTAGGAGCTGGTTCGGTTGGAGCAATAGAATCCGCAGGAACTGTGGGCGTGATAATTTCCTGGCTTGCTTCCGGCACGGCGATGCTGGGTACTGTTGGGCTTGCCGCTGGGGTAGCGGCACAGCTGCTGAGAACGATCAGACCCAGAACTAACAAACAACAACAAGCAAATTTCTTCATTGAACACTCCTTGAAAATAAATGGGCATTTACGAGTTTTTGTCGTGTTTTTTCAAGTGCTATCGAGAGAATTATAGAATTATTTCACAAAGTCAACAGCAAATTGGTATACTTTTTTTGAATATCTATTGGAAAACAGGAGTTTGCTATGCTCGAGCTTCCAGAATCAACAACACTTGCCAATCAAATCCTGCAAAATCTGAAAGACAAGCAAATTCAGTCGGTTACAGTTGCCCAAAGCCCCCACAAATTTGCCTGGTATCACGGCAACCCGCAGTCCTACCCTTCCCGCCTGCTGGGTAATTCCATTCTTTCAGCAGAATTCCATGGGATGTTCGTGCAGGTCAACACCAGCCGCGCAGCGCTTTTATTCAGCGATGGGGTCAATCTACGTTGGCACCCGGCTGCGGGTGAGATCCCTGCCAAGCATCAACTCCTCTTGGAGTTTACGGATGGCACAGCCTTAAGTGCTTCGGTTGCCATGTATGGGGGCCTGCTATGCTGGGAACATGGCAGCGAATTTGAAAACCCCTACTACCAGGCTGCCCTCGAAAAGCCTTCACCCCTCTCTGAGGCCTTCGATGCCCTATATTTCGAAAATTTACTGGCACCTGAAAACGTGCGCAAGCTCAGCCTTAAAGCTGCCCTGGCTACCGAACAGCGCATTCCCGGTTTGGGCAACGGCTGCCTGCAGGACGTCCTCTGGCAGGCAGGCTTGAACCCCCGCAAGAAAGTGAGCAGCTTGTCGGATCAGCAGACAATAAGGCTCCTTGCTGCCCTCAAAGACACTCTTGCAGTCATGACCGAACTGGGAGGGAGGAATACCGAAAAGGATCTTTTTGGCCAGCCCGGGGCTTACGCGGTGAAGATGTGTGCCGCAACGGTTGCCCTCCCCTGCCCCCGCTGCGGAGCTAAAGTAGTCAAGGAAGCCTACCTCGGCGGTAGCGTATATTACTGCTCCAATTGCCAACCCAGATAAGAACCCAGAGCAGGCTT
>CAYMNM010000017.1:5312-27335 GCA_964391795.1 uncultured Anaerolineaceae bacterium
AAAGAAATATCTGGAACCTCACATCAGGCATTAGAGCAGCAAAGTCTTATCCTCACCCATACCCAGCATGCCATCCAGAACATACTTCTTGCCGTCCTCATCGCGCACGTAACCACTCAGTTCGCCAAAGGCCACAAAGTAATCAATATTCACGATCGGTTTCATGTGCGTAATCATACGGAAGATATCATAGACATGGAAAGTGATCTTGACCATATCGTGCTCGTCCTTGATTTCCCAAATGGCTCCGTCTTTAAATTTGCTTGTTTCTGGATTCCTGGTGAAGGTCACTGGCGGCAATAAACTGGTACTGCCCTCAAACCAAATCAGGTTTTCGTTATATTTATCTTGATCGATGGATTGGTTATGGGTGAGGTTAAAAGCAAACCACTTTTTTTCGCCGTCTGTTTCGTTCACGCCCATGGTAGTCACCCAATCATAATGTGCCTGCCGCGGGTAGTAACCTCTGTGGTCATCGATGATGGCAGTGCTGGTATCGGTACTGTGGAAAGTCTCTCCGTTAAAAGTCAATGTGCCGTTGGCTTTGAAAAAGTCTTTCTGGGAATAAAGCGGCCGATGGCGTACGTTCATATCCGCAAAGGGGATTGAGACCACGCAAGGCTTTGAGAGCCGCTCGACTTCAAATTCATACGCAATGCTGTTGTTGGCATCCTGGTGATAGCCCTTGAATTGTGCTTTACCAACCTCAAAATTATTCGTATAACGCAAGGAAGAGTTGCGTGTTATGGCTTCCGTAACCGCCCCATGCAATAGATTAGGGGCGATAACCGTATCCTTGCTGGGCAGGTTGGAACTCCAGCTAAAGACTTTTTTCTTCCTTTTATCGTAAAAAATGTGCAGATTGAGGCCAAAGATCCCCATATCGCAAACTACAGCCAGGAGAACACCTTCATCGAGGTGAACTTCAACTGCTTCCCACTGCGTGAGTTTAAATTTCTTAAGAATATCTGGGGCTGAGGTCGGATGCTCAATTTTTAGGAGCTCCATGGTTTCGAATTCTTTATCAAAGGTTCCAAAGGCACACTTGCCCTCTTTAACCATGGCCGTCGGGGTAGGAACGCTTCTTCTGATATCGGATATGTGCTTACTGAACTCACCCATCGCCACGCTCCCATGTAGATGACTTTCCGCTCGCAATTTCTCAAGCGGTTTGCTAATCAACACCCTTAATAAATCTTTAATAAGGAGTATTTGAATTATAAGGATATTATGGTTTTTATGTGGATTATTGCCTGGTTTTTATGATGCTAATTCCGCATTTTGCTATTGTGACGTATCATCCAAGATGATTATTGTGGCTACGCGCATTATTTCTCAGAAATTTCTTTGGCGCTAAACTGCTTGAGCAGATCGCTTGTAGCAATCACATCAACCCCAAGCCCCAGTACATTCGGAATAATTACCTCACCTCGCCCGATAGGACTTGTCAGAACCATCTTATTGATCTCGGCCATCACATCAAAAATGCGGCTTTTTGGGATTTCTGCCGTCACTCTGACGGGCAGCACCGGCACCTGTGGAAAAGCTGTCTTTACCGTTGTACTAAAGGTTCGGGTTGGGTTGGTCAATTCGGTCATGGCAAACTGGATGCCCTTGGGGCACTTGTTGCCAGTAACTGTGATTTTCCCTTCTTCAGCAACTGCTACAAGCTGACAGCCAATAGGGCAAATAATACAGGTCAGCTCTTTCATAATTGCGTATCCCCTTCAAGTTCCAGACTGATTTGGGAGCTTTCCGTCAACTCAAGGCTACCAAAATTAAAGATGACGCGCTCCATCTCAGGCGGCCGCAAAACCGGGTAACGTTTTCGGAAGACTTCTCTGCCATCGGCAATGATTTTCACCACCCCGTTTCTGAGAATCTCCTGGCTGCGGAAGTACAGAACTGTTTTCAGCTCGGTGTTATTCAGATTCAAGCGCTGGGGAACCAGGTAAAGCACGTTCTTACCCGGCTTGAGTGCAATCTCGCGTCGTTCGCCACAAGAATACAGAGCGGCCGCCTTCCCAGCGCATTCGCCTGATTCAGAGACGTAATCTACCAGATCGTTGACATGCAGCGCGTTCCCACACGAAAAGACTCCATCCACGGAGCTCATCTGGCTTTCATTGCAGATGGGACCCTTCGTCAGCGGGTCAATGGCAACCCCCAGGCTTTCAGCAAGTTCATTCTCTGGAATTAACCCTACCGATAAAATAAGTGAGTCGCATTCGATGATTTCGCTTGTCCCGGCAATAGGCTGCATGTCTGTGTCCACCGAGCACACTTCCACGGCTGTCAGGCGTTCTTCTCCGAAGACTCGGGTGACAGTTCTTGAAAGATACAGCGGAATGTCGAAGTCATTCAGGCATTGCTGGATGTTGCGCGTCAGACCCGAGGGGGAAGCCTTTGCTTCGTACACACCCAGCACCTTCGCGCCCTCCAGCGTGAAACGCCGCGCCATGATGAGGCCGATATCGCCACTGCCCAGGATCACACATCTGCGAGCCGGCATTTGTCCCAACAAGTTGATATAATGCTGGGCTGTCCCCGCGGTAAAAATGCCCGAAGGCCGGGTGCCATGGATGAATACCTGCTTCGCGGTGCGCTCACGGCAGCCCGTAGCAAGCACTAGCGCCCTGGTTGAAAAGTGTTTAACGCCCTCACGGTTGACCGCGGTAAGAGAAAAGCCCGCTTCCGTCTTTTCAATCTTGGTCACGAAAGTGAGTGTCAGAGTTCTGACATTCAGAATATTGAGCTCATCAATAAAGCGTTCGGCGTACTCAGGTCCGCTAAGTTTTTCACCAAAGCGAACCAGTCCAAAACCATCGTGGATGCACTGCTTCAGGATACCGCCCAAGCGGGCTTCCCGCTCAATCAAGATGACATCCGCCCCCTGCTTTTTGGCGGAGATGGCAGCAGACAAACCGGCAGGTCCACCGCCAATAACGATTACATCAGCCGTAGTCATGATTTTGTCCCCTTGGTCTCGCCGAAGGTGATAAAAGCCTCTTTGCTATCTTTTCTAACCTGCTCAAGGGGTATGCCCTGGTGTTCTGCAATGATCTGCATGACCAACGGGGCACAGAAGCCGCCCTGGCAACGGCCCATGCCCGGCCGCAAACGCCGCTTGATGGCATCAAGTGTTGGAACACAGACAGGAGAATTAAGTGCGTCAATGATCTCGCCTTTGCTTACCTCCTCGCATCGGCACACAATCACACCGTAATCCGGGTTCTTCCGGATGAGGTCGTTCCGCTCCGCGTCGCTCATCTTTGCCAATTTGGGCGGAGCTTGCCTGACCGGATCAAAGTGCTTGTTTTGTGCCATTGACCTGTTTTTTGAAAGGTAATCAACCGCCCAGGCAGCAATATCCTCAGCAATGGCAGGGGCTGCGGTAACTCCCGGCGATTGAATTCCCGCGGCTTGCAGGATATTTTCCGTGAAGATGCCCTTGCGCACTACAAAATCTTCCTCGTAGGTGGGTGCCCGCACACCGGTAAAATATGCAATTACATCACTAAATTTCAGATCTCTGGCGATGTTCTGCTGAACCTTGATAATATTCTCTACCTCTTCGCGATAGGTTGCCGTGTCTTCTCTGTCTGGGGTTTCGATGGCATTCGGGCCGACCAGCATATTGCCATGCACAGAATGGATAAGAGCGACGCCCTTTGTATTGCTGTGCAAGATTTTTGAAATATATTTTATTCTCCCAAAAAGGCCCGGAGGCACCTCGCCCTGTTGGTAAGGAAGAATGCTGAAAGGAGACTTTTCCATGCTGGTATTCACCATGTGACCGACTTTTTTATCCGTGATGATGTCGGTGCCCCGGCGTGGATGGATGGTAAAGGTGCGGTCACCCGCCATTTCAGCAATCTGGTCGGCGTAAACACCAGCTGCATTAACCACAAGCCTTGGGTAAAGTACCCCACGGTTGGTGCTGACGCTCGTAATTTTCCCATTCTTCGTTTCTATTCCCAGCACGAGCGTGTTGAGAAATAGCCTGACGCCGTTTTGGACAGCGTTTTCAGCCAGCGCGACTGTCATCTCGTGCGGGCTGGTGAGGCCGCCGATGGGCATGTACATGCCGCCGATCACAAATTTGGGGATGCCTGGCTCGTGCTTGAGCAACTCATCGCGGTCAAGCCAGCAAACACCCGGGATGCCCATGGATTTTCCATGCAAGCTCAGGAGCGCAACAAGCAACTTTTCCCATCTTTTCGTGCAGAGCAAAAATTGCCCTTTCTGCTCAAATGGAACCCCCATTTGCCGGGCTAATTCGGCATACATGCGGTTACCCCGAAGGTTGTATTGGAACTTTTGGGACTCTTTGGAGAAGTTGATGCCAACGTGGATCACCCCGCCGTTGGCACCTGAAGCCGCACATGCCACATCTGGACCTTTATCCACTAAAATTGTGTTTAGGTTCCAACGTGATAAGGCGCGGGCGATTGCGCATCCGGTGATTCCTGCGCCTATAACCAGTACATCGGGCTGCTCGCCTTTCAGGCTTTCATCCTGCAAAGAAGGCAAGCGCGGTTGAGGTACAAACCCCTTTAACTTGAGGTCATTAATGACGCCCAGGTAACGCTTCTTGTCCACTGCCAGTTTGCCAGCCCGGACCACGGTAGCCCAATCCTGCACTTCTCCTTCCAGAACAATGCAGCCATGGCTTTCGCTCACATGGATCTCGGGGGAGAGCTGGCCAATCTTCTTGCAAATCTTTTTGAAGCTGCTCATGCAGGGCCCTGTGTGCAGCTTGCGAAATTCAAGCAAAGTCGCATGCCTTAGGCCAGTTCAGCCCGGATTTTTTGCTGAAGGATTGGAATTTCGCTTTCAATGCTCCAGATCCCCAACCGAAAGATCAGGAAAGGGAGCCGCCAAACTACAACCTCGGCATCCTGCATTCCAGTTTGCTGTTTGTAAAGAGCGTAGTACTTCTTGCAGATGGATTTTCTGATCAATTCCATAGCGGCAGCCACTGCCTTGCTGAGGCCGGGGATCATTTCGCCTTCATTTAACAAGAAGAGCGTGGCTGCCACATCCGCTGCTGGTACGCCGCGCGCAGCGGTCATCCAATCAATTACAGTTGTGCTTTTGCCGTCTGACATGATGTTATCCGGATGGAAATCAAAATGCAGGATCGAGTCGCCATCAGGCAAGGCGTTGATCTTTTGGATGGCCAGGTTCTTTTCACTCTCACTCAAAAAGCTTAGCGGGTCAGATTGCAGTGCCCCAAGCACAATTTCTTTATAGCTGCGAATCTTATTGGTGTGGGCATGATGCATCCTGATTTGCTGTTCTGCCATGATGGCAGAGGCTTGCAAAACAATCAATGGTTTCGAGCTGGCCAGCGCGATCAGTGTCTTTCCGGGAACTCGTCCAACGATGATGCCAGTACGCTCACCCACCTTCGTGTGGCCAAAACACTTCACCTGTGAAACGCCTTTTTCAAAGGTCTCAGTGGTGTTGATCTCTTCGTTTTCGATAAGAACGGGATCGATATTAACCTTAAAAAGTTTGAGAAGGGTATCGTCATGCCAGTTGTAAATTTCAGATGAACGGCTCTTGAACAAGGGCTCTCCGAGAGTCTCGAGTTGGTTTGTGGTATCTAAGACAATCTGGTCACTAGTTGAAGGCATATCTTGAGTTCTCCTTTTAAAGGTTTATGATCTTTAGATCGATCTGGCTTGCTCGCGGAAATGCTCTGAGGATAATTATGCCAGTATTCTGATTGAGTGGCAGCAATTTGAGCCCAAGTGGATATTCAGGCAAGCAATTTCTTAACCTGATCTATGATGCGTGCATATTCTCCAAAAAGTGCAAAAACTAAAAGAATGCGCAATTCACAACCGCTATCTGGAATAAATGCGATAATTATAAAAATGGCATATATTAAATGAAGGTGTGAAGTGATTCTTTGAATCACTGCTGCTTATCTCAGATCTCCCAAGAAGTTTGGGATGAATAAGATTATGCCACCCTTGTGTTACAAAAAATTGATGTGAGAGGAGATTTCTAATTTCATGGCTGGTACTAAAGACAATTATTTTCGAACAAGTGATGACGCAATTCTCTATTTTGAGGACCACGGAGTTGGTAAACCTATCGTATTGGTTCCTGGGTTTGTCTGTTCAACGAAGTTTTTCGAGAAAAACATCGAAGGGCTTGCTAAAACCAACCGCGTGATCACTTTTGATCCTCGCGGCCAAGGTAATTCTTCTAAGGGTTTGCAGGGCCATACAATCGCCAGGAATGCCCTGGACATCAAGGAACTTCTGGACCATTTAAATGTGGAAAACGCAACCCTGCTGGGCTGGTCTATGGCAGGACAATTTGTACTGAAATACCACATGCTTTATGGCAAGCACAGGATTGATTCCATTGGTTTGCTTGATTGCCCTCTGGGTGCCATGCACGACGAGCCTTGGAACGCGCATCATCTAAAAGGCTTCAATATGGATGCCTTTAACCGGTCGTTGGCCATGTCGTATAACGACAACCTGGGATATTGCGCCTACTTCGCAAAGATGGTTTTTGGCGGTCATGACGATTCCAAGCTCGAGTGGTGTACCAACGAATTCATGAAAACCCCGGCTTATATCGCCTTTGCCATTTACAGTGATATGGTTCATCAGAATGGCTACGAAATGCTGCCAAAGGTGAGCGTTCCGATTATTTTCATGGGCGCGAATTCAGCGGTTACCGCAAACGGCAAGGATTTGGCCACCAAGCACTATCCCGCCAATACCAATTCTGAGGTGTATAAAGAATCCCACACCTTCGAAACCGGCGGGCATGTGTTCTTCTACATCAACCCTGAAGAATTCAATACCAAGGTAGCTGCCTTTGCGGCAAAGGTTGCCGATCTGTAATAAGCTAGTTTTATCAGTGCGTATGAGCAGTTTGAAAGAATACCTGCCTAAACCCTATTATTAAAGGAACAAATCAAAGATTCAAAGAACTCTGATTTGTTCCTTTTATTAATCTGCTAAAGGCACCCAAACCAGTTAGAGAGTTTTCCCAACTTTAAATTCTGATGGCTTCCCGAGATTATCCTATCCACGGGTAACTAAGCCTCACAACTAATGTTAACGCAGTTTATTCACGGTTGACGCAGTTAACACCCTGTTATATAATATATTTTATAAAACATAAAGAATGCTGGGAGTTATGACTAATTTTCCTTCTCTTATTAAAACCGTTCCGCTTTCTCGAGAAGATTTTGCCTACGAGGCCATCAAAGAAGCCATCTTGAGTGGCGATTTACTCCCCTCCCAAAAGATTAGTCTGACCGATTTGGCCAAAAATCTGGGCGTCAGCATTATTCCAGTCAATAATGCCGTTCGTCGGCTTACCAGTGAAGGCCTCATCCATCAGGATCCACATCATTCTCCTTGTGTGGAAGAATTTTCTTCCCAGGCAACCAATGAGGTTTTAACCATCCGTTACCACATGGAAGAATTGGCGTTGCAACTGGCTATCCCAAATATTACGGAAAGCGGGATTAATAAGTTGCATACTTACCTGGATGAGATGCGCCAGGCAGTCGAGCAAAAAGACCACCATGCCTACAGCAAGATTAATCGTGCCTTTCACATGTACATTTATTCTTACAGCAAACTCCCAATGCTCTGCGCGCTCATTGATGATCTGTGGAATAAAGCCGAGTTAAATCGCTGCCGCAGTGTCTTTGCCCTAGTTCCCAATATGGCGGAACATTCGTTTTCTGAACATCTCAGCATTGTTGAAAAAATTGAACGGAAGGATCTTGAGGCTGCGTTGGAGGTTCTTAAGAAGCACAAGAATTATTCACGCGTTAAATTACTTGAATCGCTTGAGAAGCTTGACGCCCAAAAATCCCTCCAAATCCAAGATTGATGATGCAAACTTTTTCTTACTTCAAACCAACTGATCTTAGTGCGCTATTTACTTTAATGATTCAGCATTCCAACGCTTATAAACTACTGGCAGGTGGTACTGACTTATTAGTGCGCCTCAAGTCAGGCAGAATTACGCCCAAAGCTGTCATCGATATCAAGGCTATCCCCGAACTCCAAGGGTCTGTTGAACGGGTAGGTGAAACCTACGTCATTGGTGCTCTTACCCTGATGGCCGAGTTGGAAACAAACATCGTTATCGCGCAAACCTACCCTGCCCTGGCAGAAGCCGTTCACAACGTTGGTTCCGTGCAAATCCGCAACCGGGCTACCATTGCCGGCAACCTTTGCAATGCCTCCCCTGCGGCGGATAGTGCGCCAGCTCTAATGATTTACAATGCTTCTGTAGTCTGCCTTTCCCCTCGAGGAGAGAGAACCTTACCCTTGCAAGATTTCATCACCGGCCCAGGCCGAACCGCCTTGGCTGCGGATGAAATTGTCAAACAAATCATCCTGCCCATCCCCCCCAGCAATCAGGCGGCTGCTTTTGCCCGCCTCACTCGCCGTAAAGGGGTGGATTTGGCCACAATTAACCTTTGTTGCCAGGTAAACACCAGCGGCCTTACTCGCTTTGTGTTGGGCGCTGTCGGCCCCGTACCAGTGTTTGTTGAAGAAAATGACGGTCTGCTTACCTCCCCCGAGCAAAGTGAAAAGGCAAAAAAAGCCTGTATGGAAACCCTCATGCAAAAAGCTACGCCCATAACAGATGTGCGCGCCAGTAAAGAGTACCGCCAAGCTATGCTTGCCGTTCTTGGTTATCGGGTCCTTCTCGCAGCCCTTGAACGTTTAGGGTCAGAGGCTTAGGACTATTATGGAAAAACGAAACTTGCACGCCATTTCATTTATTGTCAATAAACGTCAGTTTGATATTGATGTGGAACCCAACCACACCTTGCTGGATGTTCTACGTGATCAACTGGATATAACCGGCCCCAAAGAATGTTGCGGGGTTGGCGAATGCGGAGCCTGTACCATCCTGCTCAATGGCAAAGCAGTCAATGCCTGCCTCATCCTGGCAGTGGAAGCCAACGGAAAAGAAATCGTCACCATAGAGGGCCTTGGCGGTCCTGACAGCCTCTCACCCATGCAACAAGCCTTTGTGGATGCTGGCGCGGTGCAATGCGGTTTCTGCACGCCAGGTATGATCATGGCAGCTCAATATCTCATCAACACCAACCCAAATCCAAGTGAAGAGGATGTGCGAGTGGCCTTGGCTGGTAATCTTTGCCGCTGCACCGGATACTCCCGCATCATCCAGGCAGTGCTCTCCCTTTCACAAACAAACAAGAATGAGGAATAAACACAATGAACTCCCAGGAAAGTGTTAACCACTTACTGACCGTGCTGCTTGAAAAAGCCAACGCTAACAGCCTTACCCCCATCCGTCTGAAAGATTGGCGGAAGGTCATCGAGTGGCAGATTGATGGTCATCCTTACTATTGGCTTTCTGATGGGTCCCAATTCCAAAATTCACCTTCGGCTAATGCAGATTTGGTTTTCAAGTGCTCGGTAGATACCCTGCAGCGCATCGCTGAAGACAAGTTGCCATTCTTCATTGCCGTTTGGGGTACCGGAGACATTGTGTTTGAAGGCAGTTTTGCCGATGCCTACCGGCTCGGTTACGTATTCCTTAGCGACAAGCGCGCCCGCAGAATAATCTTCATTAGCCACTGCTGGCTGAACATCAATACGCGTTTCCCAGAAGGCTGCGCCTTTGAAGGTGCCAATATACCACTCATTAAAACCCTGCTCGATAGCGGCCTGGGCATCATCCAGATGCCATGCCCGGAATATGAATGTTTGGGTCTGGAAAAATGGCAGTATGGTGAGATCAAAGGCAAAGACCTGCGGGCTTGCTTCCGCAAGCGTGCCCAAGTTGTGGTGGACCAAATCAAGGATTACCGCGCGTTGGGTTTCGAGATTGTAGGCGTCTTGGGCATGAACCCCAGCCCCTCTTGTGGCGTGGGCGTTGCCAAAGGAAAAGGCACAATGCTTGGCACAAGCCGCGATACCTCTGAACAGCCTGAGTCAGGCATTTTTATCGAAGAATTGCAGCAATTGCTTGCATTTGAAGGCATCCAGGATATTCGCTTCTTCGCCATTCGACGTACCTTGGTCGGGGAGAGAGATCTGGATTCCAAGATTGAGTCTCTGAAATCATTCATTCACGAATAAGAAAATATCATCATTACTTCAAGGAGCAGAACTGTGACCAAAATTATCGACCTAAGTCTAGCGCATCAAAACTTTGCCAGCGAACCCTATCCACCATCCATTACCCATACCACCCATGAAGAAGGTGCCCGTCGTTTGGCAGCCCTTGCCAAAATTGATCCTTCTGATTTCGAAAACAACATGGCATTAGCCTCCGACCAGGTGACCGCCAGCACCCACTCAGGCACCCATGTGGATGCCCCTTACCACTACGGTCCCACCGTAGACGGAAAACCCGCCAAAACCATCGACCAGGTTCCTCTGGAATGGTGCTATGGTAACGGCGTTGTACTCGACTTCCGTCATCTTGAACAAGGCTCCGAAATTTCGCTTGAAGATGTGACAACAGCCTTGCAGAAAATCAACCACACTCTCAAAGAGGGCGATATCGTGCTCGTGCAAACTGGTGCTGACAAATTCTGGGGTACTAACGCCTACTTGCCCGCGCAAAGCGGTTTGGGTATGGACGCCACTGAGTACATCCTTAAGCAGGGTGTCAAGTGCATCGGTATTGACGGCTGGGGTCTTGACCGTCCGGTGGCAAAAATGGTTGAGTCTTACCATAAAACAGGTGATCCAAAGGATCTGTGGCCATCCCATTTCTATGGCCGCAGGGTTGAGTACCTGCAAGTTGAAAAGATGGCCAATCTGGACAAGCTACCCTCCACGGGCTTTAAAGTTGCTGTCTTCCCCATCAAAATCGAACGCGGTTCTGCAGGTTGGACCCGCGCCGTTGCCATTTTAGAAGATTAGAGGAAAAGGAAAATCATGGAAGAAACTTTGTTTCACAATGAAAATTATTGGGTAAGCTCTTACAACTACATGGATGAAGTGCGTTCGCAGTTCAGCCTCCCAAAACGTGTGCAGTTCCACGACGTAACCCTGCGCGATGGCGAGCAAAGCCCAGGCGTGGCCTTCCGCGCGGAAGACAAAGTGCGCATTGCCAAACTGCTTGACCAATTAGGTGTCGACCGCATCGAAATTTCCCTGCCCGCTGTTTCCGATGAGGATAAGCGCGCCACCAAGGAAGTTGTAGCCCTCGGTCTAAAAGCCAAGACCTTCGTTCTTTGCCGTGGTATGGCCAGTGATGTTGAAAACGCCCTCGAATGTGGTGTTGATGGCATTATTCTGGAGCTCCCTGTTGGTATCCCCCGTCTGAAATACCAGTTCCCCAACTGGACCGA
The DNA here is from genome assembly GCA_964391795.1 of uncultured Anaerolineaceae bacterium. Lineage (GTDB taxonomy): Bacteria > Chloroflexota > Anaerolineae > Anaerolineales > Anaerolineaceae > Mesolinea. The sequence goes on from CAYMNM010000017.1 coordinate 16,651, forward strand.
AGACGATGTGGTTGAAAAAGCCGCCTACTGGGCTGCCTTTGCCAAGAGCAAGGGCCTTGAAGTTGTGCTCTTCCCCATGGACTGCACCCGCGCCCGGCCGGAATTCTTCACCCGCGTGTTGACTGAAGTTGGCGCCCTGCCGGCCATTGATGGCGTTAGCTTAGTCGATACCTCAGGTTCACTGCATCCGCAGGCTGCTACCTACCTTGTGAAACAAATGAAAGAAATCACCAAGAAGCGCATCGAAGTGCATACCCATACCGATTTCGGCATGGGCGTAGCAACCTCCATGGCTGCCCTTACAGCTGGCGCTGAAGTAGTACACGTCTCTGTTGGTGGTCTTGGCGAACGTAGCGGCAACACGCCGCTAGACGAAGCGGCTATTTCAGCCAAAGCACTTTACGGTCTGGAAAGCAATATCAATTTCAATAAACTCTACGACCTCTCCAACGAAGTGCTCGGGATCAGCAAATTCCAAATTGCGCCTTCAAAACCAGTTATCGGCGAACGCGCTTTCACCCGCGAATCCGGTATGGGTGTTGACCTGGTAAAAACTCAGCCCCTCGCCCTCTTCGGCGTTACACCTTCGTTCGTTGGTCAGAAACCTCGCTACGTGCTCGGCAAAAAATCTGGCCTGGCATCGGTTGACATGAAACTCGAAGATTTAGGTATGCCCACACTGGATGATGAAAAGAAAGCCGTTGTCCTGAACAAGATCAAGACCCTCTCCCTGCAGAAGCGGGGCTTGGTATCGGATGAAGAATTCGTTGCCATCGTCAAAGAAGTTAACTAACTTATAAAGAAATGTGCAGCATGGTCCAAACGACCATGCTGCAAAATTACCAAGCTAAGGTGACCGGAAGAACAATGACAGAAATAGGAAAATCGGTAAAACGGGTAGGTATTGAAGAACGTGTCAGTGGCAGTCTTAAATTTGCTGCGGACATAAAATTCCCCAGTACATTACATGTGAAACTGGTGCGCCTGGATGTGGGGCACGCCCGAATCCTTTCCGTAGATACCAGTCAAGCCAACCAATTGGAAGGCGTGCACTACATCCTGACTGATAAAGATTTTCCAGTCCCCATACCCCGCTACGGCCCATTCCTAAACGACCAACCAATTATCGCCACCGCCGAAACGAAGTTCTTTGGCGATCCGGTTGCCGCGGTTGTAGCCGAAACTGAAGATCTCGCTATCAAAGCTGCCAACCTGGTGAAGGTTGATTACGAAGAGCTGCCAGGTGTCTACACCCTGGAACAAGCCCTCGCGTCCGATGCACCACTGGTACAAGACCCCTCCATCCGCACACATCCCGCTCTTTCAAAAACCAATATTTTGGATGAGTGGACTTTCGGTTGGGGCGATCCTGAAAAAGTGACGGCAGATCTTGAATTGGAAGATAGCTTCACCTTCCCGATGACCACACATTTCGCGATCGAACCTCACATATTTATCGCGGAGCCTGACCACGACGGTGTGATCATCACCAGCACAGTTCAACATCCCTTCCTGCTGCGACGGGTAGTGGCGCATGCCTTAAGCATGCCCGTGTCCAAAATACGCGTCGTCGTCCCGGAACTCGGCGGCGGCTTCGGCGGCAAGGGTTATCCCAAATTTGAACCTCTACTGGCCTTTCTTGCGATGAAGCTTCAGCGCACTGTACGACTGCGCCTTTCGCTTGAAGAGACCTTTCTGCTCGGCCGCAGAAACTCAAGTTCTGTCCGGGTAAAAGCTGGTTTCCAGCGTGATGGAAAGCTTGCTTACATGAAAGTATTCGCCGATTATCTGATCGGTGCATATGCGAATGCCTCTCCGCGTGTTGCTGCCAAGGCAGCGCTTGCTGGCTGCGGCATCTTCAATCCACCAAATGTCCACATCCATGCCCGCGCCATCCTTTCACACACGGTTCCAGGGACTGCCTTCCGCGGTTTTGGTGCCCCACAGATCATGTGGGCGCTGGATTCGATGATGGACATGGCGGCCAGAAGGCTGAATATCGACCGCCTCGAAATTCGCTTGAAAAATACACCCAAGAAGGGTGAGATCTTTATTCATGGTGAGAAACCATGTGATGGCGAATGGGCCGAAGGCTTAACCAAAGCCGCCAAAGCCATACACTGGGGAGAACCCCTCAAGCCCAATCATGGCCGCGGTTTAGGTATTGGTATCAAAACCCCTGCCCCCGCGACAGTCTCCCAATCCGTCATCCGTATGCACCACGACGGCAGCATTACACTGCTCATCGGGACCACTGAAATGGGTCAGGGTGCCAGAACTGTGATGGCGCAATTGGCTTCTGATGGCCTGCAAATCCCGATGGCGCGCATCAAGGTTGTCAATGGCGATACCGGCATTGTGCCATTTGATTCAGTTACGGCCTCCAGCCGTTCCACCGTCTTTATGGGAAACGCAATTCAGTTAGCCTGCAAGGACTTAAAGGAAAAATTACGTGAAATTACCGTGGAATGCTTTGGTGTTTTGCCGGAAGATGTTCGCTTTGAAAATGGCAAGGTCTGCATCCCTGGCAAAGAATTTGATTACACCGATGTTCTCAAAGCTAACTTTGGTTTCGTTTCAGGAGAAGTAATCGGCATTGGTACCTACAAAGAAGTACTCAACCCCAAGCATCCCCTGGGCGGCGGAGTTTCTTTCTATGAAGTAATCTTTGCTGGTGCAGAAGTTGAAGTGGACAAAGAGACCGGCAGTGTGCACGTGCACAAGCTGGTCACCGTGGGCGATATTGGCAAGGCTATCAACCCCACTCTGGTGGAAAGCCAGGATGAAGGCGGTGCCATCCAGGGCTTGGGTCACTCGCTCATGGAACACATGATTATGGATGAGAGAGGGCGCATCCTAAATCTCGGTGCCCTGGATTATCGTATACCAACCACCCAGGATACTCCTGATATTTTGGAGTCTATGCTGATTGAAAATTTTGATGGTTCTGGCCCTTCCGGGGCTAAGGGTACGGGGGAAAGCGGCATTATCCCAATTGGCTCTGCTATTGGGATGGCCGTTGCCGAAGCAACCGGCGTATTCTTTCATGATCTTCCCCTGACCCCTGAACGGGTTTGGAAGGTACTTCAAAACCAAAAATCTACGAAAAATTTACTCAATAACAAAGAAGGGAGTTGATTGACCTATAGTTAAGATTACAAATGTTCTGTCCGCAAGAAAAAATTACAAGAAAATATTCTCGAGGAGAAAAATGAAAAAACTGAGTTTATTGTTGATTGCTGTGATGATCTTTGCGCTCGCGCTTTCTGCCTGTGCCCCTGCGGCCCCCGCAACCCAAGCACCTGCCGCTGTAGAGCCCACCAAAGCACCCGCTGCTGAAGCACCCGCTGCCGCAGAACCCACTAAAGCCCCAGAGGCTCCTGCTGCTGCAGAACCCAAAGGCGAAATCTTGATTGGCAACCTGCAAGACGAATCTGGCGGTATGAAAGCCCTTTCCAGCGCTCTCACCTTTGCTGCTACCCTGCAGATTGAAAAAATCAATGCAGCCGGCGGTATCAACGGCCGTATGCTCAAACTTGTAACCTACGATACTCGCAGTGATGTCAACGAAGCCATCAACGCTTACACCCGTATGGTCCAGCAAGACAAAGTCTCCATCGTTCTTGGGCCACCCATTGCCAACATTGGTATTGCCATCGCCCCTGTAACTGAAGAACTTAAGGTCCCAGTTGTTGGTTTGTTCATGGATGACAAATGCACCATTCAGGAAAGCGGCGCTCCCTGGACTTATATGTTCCTGGCCCAGAACTCTGCTACCATGCAGGGCAACATCATGGCTGCTTATGCAGTCAAAGAGTTAGGTGTCAAGAAAGTTGCTGTTCTTTACAACTCACAGAACTCCTACTCTGTTGGCCTGGCCAACCCCTTCATGAAGGTCGTTGAAGAAGCCGGCGGCGAAATTGTTGCCAAAGAAACCTATACCTCCCAGGATAAAGACTTCCGTGCTCAGTTGACCAAGATCAAAGCTGCTCAACCAGATGCCCTCTACTTCCCCTCCTATCCTGTTGAGATCCCCTTGATCTACACCCAGGCATACGAACTAGGCCTGAACGTGCCCCTGTTTGGCAGCAACTCTGTTCCCCCAACCGGTTTAGCTCCTTCTACCGATCCTGCCGCCACTACCAACACCTTCTACCCTTACGGTATCAATCCCTCAGATCCAGTACTGGTCGAATGGGCAGATGCTTATAAGGCTAAGTTCGACACCAATGCCATCGCCCAATCCTTCTCCGGTGCCGATGCATTTGGTATCATTGTTAAGGCCATCGAAGCCTGCGGCGACGATGTCTCTTCCGAATGCCTTACCGCTGAACTGAATAAGGGTACTGAATACGAAGGTTTCCAGGGAACTGTCAAGCTCTCTGCAACCACTCATCAACCAGAAGCCTTGCCCATGGCCATCATGACCATTAAAGAAGGCAAAGCCGAATTCGTGACTTGGTATTCACCTGACGGTCCAGTCGTTAAGTAAATCTGTTTCAGGTTGAAATTTTGTTGGGGCTCACCTACATTTGAGCCCCAACATTGTTGAGGTGACTTATGCAATTTATAGTTTTGTTACAACAAATTATTAACGGTCTATCCCTGGGGGCAGTCTATGCCTTGATTGCAGTGGGATATGCCCTGGTTTTCAACGTGCTCAAGTTTTCCAACTTTGCCCATGGTGGCGTGCTTGGCATCAGCGCCTATGCTGGTTACATAGTTGCCAATCAGTTGCAATGGCCGCTGGTTCCGGTTATCTTAGTTGGTATTCTTACCGGCGCGGTTGTCGCAGTGCTTGTTGAACTGATTGCTTTCCGCTGGATTCGCCTGCAAAAAGGTCAGTTGGTGTACTTCTTTGTCACCTCGGTCACCATGCTGATGGCTTTGGAACAGGTTTTGATCATCCGTTTCGGCGCCTCTTTCGAGTCCTACCCCTACACCCTGCTGAAAGTAAAAGTTATTCACCTGGGTGAACTTACCATCTCCATTACCTACTTGTTATCATTAATTTTGACCATTATCGCTTTTAGTGTTCTGCTCTACATTTTGAAAAAGACCAAAATTGGTATTGCCATTCGGGCTGCCTCCAACGATCTGGTTGCCACAAGTTTGATGGGCATCAATGTTGACCAGATTATCGTTGCTACGTTCATTGTTTCTGGCTTCTTAGGCGGCTTATCCGGTGTGTTGTACGGAATATCCGCTTCGCTTTCTCCCCAGATTGGGCAAATCGTTGTCAAAGGCTTTATTGCCTCGGTGCTGGGCGGTTTGGGTAGTTTGAAAGGTGTAGCCATGGCCGCGGTTGCCTTGGGCGTTTTTGAAGTTTTCCTGGTTGCAACCATTGGTTCAGGTCTAGCCCCCGTTGTCATCTTTTTGCTGATGGTGGTTTTCCTACTCGTAAGGCCCCAGGGCTTTGCGGGTGTCAGCTTCATGGACAAAGCCTGATGCTGAGGAGGATGAGATTATGAGTTTTGTACTTACCGTATCGATTGCAATTGCAGCCTATTCCATTGCTGTTCTGGGCACCTTTATGCTGACCGGCATGAACGGGCTCTTCTCACTTGGGCAGGCTGCCTTCATGGGCTTGGGAGCTTACGTCTCAGCCATCCTGGTGGTGAATTACAACCTACCTTTTGCGGTAGCCATCCTGGTAGCCATTGTGCTCGCCATGGGTCTGGCTGCCCTGGTCGGCGCAGCCACGCTACGTATTCGCCAGGACTTCTTTGCGCTGGCTACATTTGGCTTCGGGCAGGCTGTTACCGGCTTAATGACCGAATTAGTCAACGTTACAGGCGGCGCGATGGGCTTCTCAAACATCCCCAGGCTCACCACTCCAACCATCGCCTACATATCGCTGGCAGTAGCCATCTTCTTTGTTTGGGGTTTTAGAAAATCTCACTTCGGCAAAGATAGCTTGGCCATCCGCAGCAATGAATTAGCTGCCAAAGTGGAAGGTGTTGACGTTTTCAAGCATAAGCTCACTGTTTTTGTGCTTTCAGCGGCCTTTGCTGCCTATGCGGGTGCCTTGATGGCTTTCCATACGCGTTACGTTGAACCCGCCATGTACGGTTGGATTACCTCCGTCACCTGGATCATCATCGTCTTCTTTGGCGGTAGAGACAGCCTCACAGGAACAGTCATTGGCTCTATCATGTTATTGGCTGCCCCAGAGGCCTTGCGCTTTACCACAGCTTGGCGCACCCTTGTCTACTGTGTAATCATCCTGATTATTATCAATCTGCGGCCGCGCGGACTTTTTGGTACCTGGGAACTTACGCTCAGACCCATACTCAACCTGTTCAGATCCAAAAAACAGCAAGAGGTGCAGTAATGGACAAAGCTGTAATTGTTGACATCAATAATCTCACGAAAATGTTTGGTGGTCTCTGTGCTGTCAATGATTTTTCTGGCCATGTAATGGAAGACCAAATCATTGGGATTATCGGCCCTAATGGAGCTGGCAAAACCACAATCCTAAACATGGTCTCAGGTATCTACCCGCCCACTTCTGGTGAAATCATCTTCAAGGGTAAAAATATTTCCGGGCTTGAGCCACATAAAATTAACCAGATGGGCATCGCCCGTACCTTCCAGAACATCCGTCTTTTTGAGGATATGACCGTCCTCGAAACGGTAATGACCGCTTACTCCTGGCGAGCACCTTATCACCCCCTTGAGACCCTCATCTCCTCACCGCGGGTTGCCAAGTTTGACAAAGAGATCAAAGAAAAAAGCATGCACTGGATCAAACGGGTAGGTTTGACAGCAGAAGCTAATGCAGTCGCCAAGTCGCTGCCCTATGGCTTACAGCGTAGGGTTGAAATTGCCCGTGCCCTGGCCAGCGAACCAATTGTCTTATTGCTCGACGAACCTGGTGCTGGATTGAACCAGACTGAAGTTCAGGATCTGGTTGAATTAATACAGGATCTTTTCTCTGATCTGCATCTTTCCATCATGTTGATTGACCACCGCATGGAAGTGATTATGCGCTTGTGCGAGTGGATTTATGTGCAGGATTTTGGCAAAAAGATTGGACAGGGGACGCCTGAACAGGTTCAGAAGGACCCGGTAGTCATCAAGGCCTATCTTGGGGAGGATATTTCCAATGCTTGAAGTAAAAAATCTCCACGCAGGTTATAACAAGATCGAAGTACTGCATGACATCAACATAACCGTCCCAGACGGCAAGATTGTGGTTGTCATCGGGCGCAATGGTGCCGGTAAATCCACCCTCCTGAACACAATATCAGGTTTGGTCAAGATCAAATCGGGCAGTATTTTGCTTGACGGAAAGAAGCTGCCATCCAGCCCTCATAAAATTGTCTCGGAAGGCATCATCCAGGTGCCTGAAGGCCGCCGCATATTCCCTTCGCTGACCATTGAAGAAAACCTCATCATGGGCGGATATCTGGTTACTCCTGTAGAAATGAAAACACGCAGAGAACGTGTCTACAAGACCTTCCCCATTCTGCAGGAACGGGCTAATCAACAGGCAGGTACCATGTCTGGCGGCGAACAGCAAATGCTTGCCATGGGCCGAGGCATGATGGCTGGGCCTAAAGTACTTCTGCTGGATGAACCTTCACTCGGTTTGGCGCCATTGGTTTTCAATCAGGTTTTTGAACTGGTGAAAAAGCTCAACCGTGAAGAGAATATGACCATAATTCTGGTGGAACAAAATGCCTCGATCGCTCTCAGAATGGCGGATTACGCCTATGTTCTTGAGAATGGCGAAGTGGTCATCGAAGGTCCCGGAAGAGCCCTGGTAGAGGACCCGCGCGTCAAAGCCGCCTATCTTGGTGCGGCCAATAAAAAGGTTTAGGAAAACTCTTATTGTGAAATCTTGGAAGGATGTTTGCACGCTTAGCCTGGTTCATTTCATGGCCTACCCAGAAATGCAATCAGGCGAAGGTGATTTTGCTTCCACAATTCATCACCTTGCTGACCTGGATTTTTTTGGCGCTCTTGAAATGGGCAGCATCAACAACCCCAAAGAAAGGGCAGCCGTCCTTCAGGCAGCCTCTGAGCACAATCTAAAGCTTGCGGTGGGCGCTCAACCCCTGATTCTTGGGCAAAACCTCAACTTGAACACTCTTGACCCGCAAACGCGCCTGGATGCCATAAACAAAATTCAAACCGCTATTGACCATGCTGCAGAAATCGGGGCAGAATCATTTGTGATCCTCTCCGGTAAGGACCCGGGCGCTGAGCAGCGCCAGGAAGCCTACAAATCACTGGAGGAGTCCATTTATACTCTGGCAGAGCATGCCCGCCAATACACCATGCGTATTGTGCTGGAGGTCTTTGATCGCTCTGTGGACAAAAAAGCCCTGGTGGGGCCCTCTGTAGAGGCAGCCCCATTGGCAAGAAAGATCAGGCTCAGATACCCTGATTTCGGCTTGCTTTACGATATGGGGCATATGCCCCTCCTGGATGAAACGCCAACCGAGGCTCTGCTAACCCTGAAGGGACTTTTGGCTGAAGTGCACCTTGGCAATTGCGTGCTCACCCCCAGCGCAATTGCATATGGCGATAAACACCCGCGCTTTGGCTTTGCTGGCGGCGTGAACGATACGCCTGAATTGGTCACTTTTCTCCAAGCCTTGCTGTCCACTGGTTACCTCAGTAAGGATCCAAGTTCAGCCGTGCGCCCCTGGGTAGGCTTCGAAATCCGCCCCCAGGCCAATGAAACGACAGCCTTTATTCTGGAAAACATCATGGAAACATGGAACAATGCCTGGGAGCAGTTATAACCCCGGCCACAAAATATTCTAAAAGAGGATTGCCATGCCTAATTCCCACAACCCGCAAGAAGACCTACTCGCTTTAGCGCAAAACTTTCCCCACTGGGAAAAAACCAAAGACCTGGTGGACCAATTAATTGATATCATCGTCAATTACCGCCAAAGCGGTCACCCGGGTGGTTCGCGCTCAAAAGTGCATTCCTTTTTGACGACCCTGCTTAGCGGGGTGATGCGCTGGGATATCCGCCATCCTGAAAAGCGCTTTGGCGATCGTTTTGTTCTTGTAGGCGGGCACACGGTGCCCTTGGTCTACTGCACGCTGGCCATTCTGAACGAAGCTATGCGCTTGAAGTACCAGCAAACTGGTGACGCTCGCTATGCTAACCCAAACCCCAGAGAACAGATCCTCTACTGGGAAGACCTGCTCAATTTCCGCGAACGCGGCGGGCTTTCTGGCCATGCGGAGATGGAAGGCAAAACCCTATTCCTTAAATTCAATACCGGCCCATCCGGGCATGGCGCTCCGGCCGCGGCTGGAGAAGCATTGGCCCTCAAACGCGCCGGTGCCGGTGAGGTGAAAGTCTTCGCATTCGATGGCGAAGGCGGTTTTACCCCGGGCGGGGCACAGGAAACGCTTAACTCAGCCTATGGGCTTGAGTTGGACAACCTCTATTTTGTCTTGGATTGGAATGACTTCGGCATTGACAGCCACTCAGTAAGCTCTGCTGTGTATGGAACCCCCAGTATCTGGTTTGAAAGCCACGGCTGGCAGGCTTTTGGCAGTGAAAATGGCAGCGATTGGCAGTCTGTTGCCTCTACTCTCATGGAAGCAGCCAATTCCACCAACCCGGACCGCTGCCCCAAAGGCATCTGGTTCAAAACCCGTAAAGGCCGCGGCTACCTCAAGTACGACTATGCCTCCCACGGGGCTCCGCATGCTATGAATAGCCAACTTTTCTGGCAGACCAAGCAGGAATTTGTAGACAAGTACGCCGCAAAGTTCGTCAACTTCGGCGGAGCAGCCCCCGCGGACGCTGAAAGTGTCAAAGAGGAATTCCACGCCAACCTAAAAGCCGTCATGGAGGTTTTGCATTCTGACCAGGCTTTGGTGGATTACCTGGCGGATAGGCTGGTACAGTTGGGTGAGAGCGTCCCCGAGCAGATTGCTTCTGTGTCTATTGGCAGCAAAGGCAACCCTTTCAAAGACGCGCGCCTCTACGATTATCGCAATTACCCGGCTGAGCTCTATGTCAAACCCGGTGAAAGCGCAGCTAATCGGGCTGCCTTGGCAAAATGGGGCGCCTGGGTGAATGCCTTTGGCGCGAAGGAGTACAACCGTCCGCTTTACCTGGTTGCCTCTGCCGACCTGGCCGAATCGACCAATCTGAGCGGTTTTGGCGCTAAGTGGGGCGACTTCCCCGGCTATGGCTGGTATAAACGCTTCGGCACGGATGAAGGCGTAATTCTGCCGCAAGAAATCACTGAATTTGCCAATGCCGGCATTATGAGTGGCCTGGCTACAGTAAACTTCTCTGAGAATCCAACGCAAGAGTTTGACGGGTTCTGGGGCGCTTGCTCCACTTATGGTTCCTTCTCTTACCTCAAGTATGGCATGTTCCGCCTACTCAGCCAACTGAGCCAGGATTGCCAGCTGAAAATTGGCAAAGTCATCTGGATTGCCGGCCACTCTGGCCCGGAAACAGCCGATGACAGCCGCACGCATTTTGGGGTATTCTCGCCGGGTGTCACCCAGCTCTTCCCCAAGGGTAAGGTTATCAACCTTTACCCCTGGGAACATAACGAGGTCCCGGTTCTCTTGGGAGCCGCGCTGGCCCAGGATTCTCCCATTATTGCCCTGCATCTCACCCGCCCAGCCATTGCCGTGCCAGATCGTGAAAAACTGGGCATGCCCTCCCACTTTGAGGCAGCCAAGGGCGC
>CAYMNM010000018.1:0-9912 GCA_964391795.1 uncultured Anaerolineaceae bacterium
CGCTACGCGCCAGCTACTCCTCAAGGGGAAGCCCAGGGAATAAAGAGTGGGCAAGCTCAAAACGGTCAAGAATCTCGATGAACTCCCCCGGCAAATACCCCCTGGCCTTTTGCACCATCCAATCGGGAATAACTTTGTAATACGCCTGGGCCAGGCCGCAAGCCATGCAGGCAATCGTATCCGTATCCCCGCCAATCGAAACACAAAGGCGCAGGCAATCTTCAAAATCGCGCGATTCAAAAAAACAGGTGAGCGCCTCGGGCAGGCTGCCCTGGCAGGTTTCGTCAAACTGGTTCACCTGCCTGATCTGATCAACCGACCGGGAAAAATCGTAGCCAAAGGAAGCCTGCACCGCTTCTTTTATCCGCTCCTTACTTTCGCCCTGCCTGGCCATAAAGATGGCCTGGGCAAGCGCCTGGGCCCCTTTCACGCCCTCCGGGTGGTTGTGGGTGACCTCCGCGCTGCGTTTGGCCTCTGCCAGGGTGGCTTCAAGGCTGTCAAAAGCAAACCCTACCGGGCTCACCCGCATGGCAGAGCCGTTGCCAAAGCTGTTGTAAGGCCCCATATTGGTGTCGTGAATCCAGCGGCTAAAGCGGCCGCCATAGCCCCGACCCGGGTAGCGCTGGGCAAAAGCACGGTAAACTGGCGCGTAATCGCCGCCATCCAGCAGCACTTTGGCGGTGGCCATCGTCAGCACGCTATCATCCGTAAAATCGCAGAGAACGTTGAAGAGCTCAAAACCGTCATGGCGCCGATGGTTGTCAAATTCAAAGCGCGAACCAACAATATCCCCAATAATCGCCCCGATCATGCTTTCTCCTTTTTTAACTGGCGGCAGGCGCCAGATGGGCGGCCTGCCAAAACTCAGGCCTCGCCGCGGCACTCCGCTTGAAGCTCTTCATAAAAAGCCCGCAAGAAAGCATCGCGTTTTTCAGCAATGGCCTTTCCGGTGCGGGTGAACATCTGGGCTTTCACTTTTCTGAGCTTGAAGAGGTACTCGTGATAAGAACTGTGGGCTTCGCCCGGTTCCTTCACGCCGGTTTGCAGAAATTGATCTGAGGGCTCCGCGTAGGAGGGCTCGCCGGCCAGGGCGGCATAGGCGATGGTGCGGGCAGCGCCGATAGCCCCCAGCACATCCAGCTTGTCGGCATCGAAGAGGCACTGGGCTTCAAGAGATTGCGGCCGCTCGCCGTTGTGGCGAAAGCGGTGCGCCCGAATGCAGTGCTGCACCGCGGCAACGCGCTCTTGCGGCCAGCCTTCTTCAGCCAGCACCTGGGCGGCAAACTCGGCCGAGGCAATGTGGTGTTCTTTGCGGGCCTGGCCGTCGCCGCCGGGGGCGGAACCGACGCTATCATGCAGCAGGGCCGCGGCATGCACAATCTCGAGGTCAGCGCCTTCGGCCCGAGCGATACGTTCAGAAAGGCGATAGACGCGCAGCACATGTTCAAAATCGTGCACAGGGTCTGCGCTGGCATACCATTTTTGGGCTTCTTCAATACTTGGGCACATAGGCTTCCTTATAGAATGGCGATATGCACCAGGCCAAAAGCCTGGGCGCTAAAGAACAGAATGGCAAGCACCCCCAAAGCAATCAGGGTCTGCCTTAGCGTGAACTGCAGCAATTTGTGCAGCACCAGCCCCATCACGCCAAAGGCCAGCAGGATGATCAGGTAATTCAAGACCATGCGCAGCCAGTAGATATCCAAAAGGTTTGTGCTCATGCCGGGTTTGGGTAGGCGGTGCCTTTTTTGATGACCATGGCCACCTGGTTGGTGCCGTAGCGGTAAGAAAGGTTGCGGTAGTCCGGGCTGTTCAGCAGGATGAGATCGGCTTGTTTGCCGATGGTGAGGGAGCCCACAAGAGACTCGCGCCGAACCGCTTTGGCGGCGTTGATGGTGCTGGCAGCCAGGGCCTGGGCAGGGGTGAGCTTGAGATAGCGGCAGGCGATGGCCTGAATCATCTGCATGGACTCGTTCCAGGTGGTGCCCGGGTTGAGGTCGGTGGCCAGGGCCAGGTAGCCATCCGCGGCGATAATCTCGCGGGCGGGGGTGTACTCGCTCTGCCCGAGGCCAAAGGGGGTGCCGGGCAGGCTTACCGCCACAGTGTCGGTAGCGGCCAGGGCTTTAATATCCTTGGGGGAGGTTTTCACCAGGTGGTCAGCCGAAGCGGAGGCAATTTGCGCCGCCAGTGACGCCCCACCGATGTTGGCAAACTCATCCGCGTGCAGTTTGGTAGGGAAGCCCAACTCGCGGGCAGCGGAAAGGATCTGCTGGCTTTGCGGCAGGTCAAAGACGCCCTCTTCACAGAAGACGTCCACAAAGGGCAGGGCCTGGCCGGGCGCGTACTCATGCCACCAGGCCAGCAGGATGGGCAGCGCTTCATCAACAATAAATTTTGTGAAGGCAGCGGCGTCGCCTTTGAACTCTTGCGGGATGGCGTGGGCGCCCATGTAGGTGGGCACGAGCTCAAAGGGGCCTTCTTCGTTGAGTTTAAGAATGACCTCAAGCTGGCGCAGCTCAGTTTCGAGGTTCAGGCCGTAGCCGGTTTTGGCTTCGATGGTGGTGCTGCCGTGCCTGAAGCAGGCAAGCGCCCGCTCGCGCGACTGGGCCAACAGTTCATCCAGGCTGGCCGCGCGGGTTGCCTTAACGGTGCTGGCAATACCGCCGCCGGCCGCCATGATCTGCATGTAGGTTTTGCCTTCCAGGCGCATTTCAAACTCAGCGGCGCGGTCGCCCGCCCAGATGAGGTGGGTGTGGGGGTCCACAAAACCGGGCAGCAAGGCCCGGCCACGAGCATCCAGCTTTTCAGCCGCGGGATAGCGTTCGAGCAGTTCAGGTGAGGGGCCTAAATCGACAATGGTCTCGCTATCAATGGCCACGGCACCGTTTGGGATGCTGTTCAGAGTGCCAAGCGAATGGCCGCGCTGGGCTTTGGCGGTAAGCGGGACGAGCTGCGAGGTGTTATGGATGATCAGCATGGCACTATTATAGAACTCCTCTCCTTCGGGGTGGGCAGGGGCAGAAAAGTAAATTTACCCCGCGCCCGGTATACCCTCAAGTATACTTGGTAGGCAGAACAAAAACTCAGACGGGAGATTACGATGCCAGAGAATAAAAACTTGCGCTACCTGATTTTTGCTTCACTGTACTTTACCCAGGGCACCATTTTGGGGTACTTTGCCTCGCTGAACGCCCTTTACCTGCTGGATAGCGGCCTGAGCATGACCAAGGTGGGCATCTTCGGGGCCATCGCGCTCATCCCGTTTATCATCAAAATTTTCCTGGGCATGCTTTCGGATAAGGTGAACCTGTTTGGGCGCGGCCACCGCGTGCCATACATTCTGATTGGGCTATTTGTGCAACTGCTGTGTTTGGTGGCGGTGCCCTTTATCAACCCCAGCACGGCTTATTGGGGTTTTGTGGCGCTGGCGTTTTTGCTGCAGCTGGGCATGGCACTTTACGACACCTGCACCGACGGCCTGGCGCTGGACAACACGCCCGCTGAGGAGCACGGCAAGATTCAGGCCTTCATGGTGGGCGGGCGCGCCATCGGCACCATCGTGGCCGCCTCGGCGGTGGGGCTATTGGCACAACATGTTTCCTGGGCTTCTGTTTTCTGGGTGCTGGCCGCGCTAACCCTGCTTCCGGTGCCGCTGGTTTTGATGGTGAAAGACGGCGAGCGGCCGGCCGAAACCCGCTTTGAGTGGTCGGCTTTTGGGGCCTTCCGCACCTGGCCGGTGATCGCGGTTGGGTTGGCTGGGCTTCTGGTGTTTTTGGTGATTGTGGGCGCCAACCAGCTGATTAACCCCTTTTTGCAGGAAGAACTGGGTATTTCACTTTCGCAGGCCGGCATGGTAACCTCGCTGTGGGGCCTGGGGGTGGTGGGCGGCAGTTTTGTGGGCGGCTGGCTGATGAGCAAAACCAAGCACAAGGTGGCAACGCTGATCATGCTGGCGATGGTTGCTGCTTCTCTGCTGGCGGTGGGCTTTTTGACCAAGGCCAGCCTGGGCCTGGCGTTTGCCATCCTGCTGGTGGTTCTTTTTGGGGTGGCATACGGAGCCGGGCAAACCATTACCTTTGCGTTGTGCATGCGGGTGGTTGACCCGCGCATTGCCGCATCGATGTTTGCCATCCTGATGGCCTTCACCAACGTTGGGCAGGGTATTGGCCTGGGACTGGGGGGCAGCTTGAGCGATGGCATCGGCTTCAGGCTGACATTTGCCGTTTTTGCTGCCTTGCTGCTGCTGGTGCTGCCGTTCCTCCCGGGTGTCTTCAGGCGCGATAAGGCCAGCAAGGCCTAAGCCACGCACTTTGATTGGCAACAGAGCATCGTAATCGGAATTCACGGAGTAAGAAAAATGCGCGATTGTTACATCAACGACGCGGACGGTTGGTTCAGGCTGCGGGCCGCGGCCATCATCATTAACCAGGGGCAGGTGCTGATGGCCCGCAATGATGGGGCGCCCTATTACTACTCGGTGGGTGGGGCGGTCGGGCAGAATGAAAGCACGGAAGAAGCGGTTTTGCGGGAGGTTTACGAAGAGACCGGGTTCCACTACGAAATTGCCCGCCTGGCCTTCATCCTGGAGAACTTTTTCATTATGCCGGTGGATGGCAAGCCCAAAAAATGCCATGAGCTGGCCTTTTACTACCTGATGAAACCGCGCGCGAGCATGGAGATCCGCTGTGAAAGCCATGGCCTGTACGGCGAAAAGGAAGAAATGGTCTGGCTGCCACTGAACGCCCTGGCGAATAAGCACCTCTACCCGACGTTTTTCAAGGAGTATTTGCCTGACATCCCTGCCGGGGTCACTCACATTATCGAGCGCGAGTATTGAAGCCGGGGCGTTTGCAGGTTGCTTGAAAACGGCCAGGCAGAGCCACCGCCGCAACGAGCAAGCGTGATACACTTTTCTCTATGAATCCAAAATCTCTCATCCTTCTGGAGTATCACAAAGTGCTCGAGCGGCTGAAGGCTTTTACCAGCTTCCCGGCCTCGACAGCCCTGGCTTCGGCTTTGCGGCCAACGGCCAACCTGGAAAAAGCGCTGGCGATGCAAACCTTCACCCGCGAAGCGCGGCTGCTGCTGGATACCGTTGGGGACATCAACTTTGAAGGCGCGGTGGACCTGCGCCCGCTGACAGACCATGCGCTGCACTCCATGACGCTGGACGCGCAGATCTTTCTGGCCATCCGCAACACGCTGCAGCTCTCGCGCGATGCCAAACGGCAAATGGAAAACCACGCCCAGGAATGCCCCAGGCTGGCGGCGCTGGCTGAGAGGCTTTCGGATGGCAGCGGATTGATCGACCAGATCAGCCGGACGGTCTCGGATCGGGGTGAGGTGCTGGACTCGGCCTCCACCGCGCTGGGGCACATCCGCTCGGAAATGAAGGTGACCCATGCCCGCCTCTTTGAGCGGCTGGAGCGCTTTATCAACGACCCGCGCAGCTCGCGCATGCTGCAAGAAACGCTCATTACCACCCGCAACGGCCGCTACGTGCTGCCGCTGAGGTCTGAATTTAAGGGGCAGATCAAGGGGCTGGTGCACGACCAGTCTTCATCGGGGGCCACGCTCTTCATCGAGCCCATCGCCGTGGTGGAGTGGAATAACAAGTTCAAAGAATTGGAGTTGGCCGAGCGCGACGAGGTGCTGCGGGTGCTGCATGCCCTCACCCTGCGCATCGCGGAGGATGCCGAAAACCTGAATGCCAGCTCTGAAGCCATGGCGGAGTTTGACCTGGCGCTGGCCAAGGCCAAATACGCTGAAAGCCTGCACGCGGTTGAACCCGTGCTTTGCCCTTTTGACAACAAACCTGCTGAAGGGCACCCGGGCAGCATCATCCAACTCATACGCGCGCGGCACCCGCTGCTGGACCAAAATATCGCGGTGCCCATCAATGTGGAACTGGACCCGCAGACCTTCGCAGTGGTGCTGACCGGGCCAAACACCGGCGGCAAGACCGTCTCGTTGAAGACGGTGGGGCTGGCAGTGCTGATGGCGCAATCGGGCCTGCAGATACCGGCGCAGAGCGGGTCACGCCTGAGCCTTTTTAAAGATGTTTTCGCGGATATCGGGGATGAGCAGTCCATTGAGCAATCGCTTTCCACCTTCTCTGGGCACATCACCCAGCTGGTGAAGGTGCTGCGGCACGCGGGGTCCAACGCGTTGGTGCTGCTGGATGAATTGGGGGCGGGCACAGACCCGCAGGAAGGCTCCGCACTGGCACGCGCGGTGCTGAGCTACCTGATCGAGAAAAAGATCACCTGTTTTGTCGCCACGCATTACCCGGAACTGAAACTTTTTGCGCATACCACGCCGGGTGCCATCAACGCCAGCCTGGAATTTGACCTGGAGACGCTGCGGCCGACCTACCGCTTTGTGGTTGGGCTGCCCGGGCGCTCGAACGCGCTGGCCATTGCCGAAAGGCTGGGGCTGGATAGCGAGATTATCGAGGCCGCCCGGCAGGAGCTGGACCCCACTGACCTGCACGCCGAGGACCTGCTGGATGAAATCAACCGGCAGCGCACGATGGCTGAGGCCAGCTACCAGGCTGCCGAAGCGGCACGTCTGGAGGCCGAGGTTTTGCGCAACAAAGCCAACGCGCGGTTGGAACAGCTTGACCGCGAGAAGGCCAACCTGGCTGAGAAGGCCGAAGGGCGGGCTCAACGCGAGTTTGACGCGCTGCGCGACGAGCTTGAAGACCTGCGCAGGGCTATGGCAAGGGCACGACAGACGGGTCAGAAATCCCCCGCTGAGGTGGAAGTTTTGCGCGAAGTGCAGGAAAAACTGGAAGAAATTGAAGAGCGGGAAGAGAAGAAAGCCCGCAAAGTGCGGCGCCAGGCCAAGCCCAGGGGCGAGGTCAGCCCGTTGAAGGTGGGCGAGAAGGTGTTGGTGCGCAAATTGAATGTTGAGGGGGTTGTGACGGCTCTCAGTGCCGAAGAGATTGAAGTGCAGGCCGGGCCATTGAGGTTGCGCCTGAGACCGATGGAGATCGAACGCAAGATCAAATTGGAAAGCCCGGAACAGCCTGCCACAAAAAACGCGGAAACCCCCAAACTCGCGGGTAAAACGACTTTGCCGGGCTTAGCCTCGCCGGGTTTGGAACTGGACTTGCGCGGACAGCGCGCCGATGACGCTATGGATAAGGTGCGCAACTATCTTGAACAGGCCTGGCTGGCCGGGTTGCCGTTCGGGCGCATCATCCACGGCAAGGGCACTGGTACGCTGCGCCAGATCATACGGGAGGAAATCAGGCAGTTCCCCCAGGTCAAACGCTGGGAAAGCGGCGGCGAAAAAGAAGGCGGCGAAGGCGTAACGGTGGTCTTTTTTGAGCACCATTAGCCTGGTGCTCTCAGGTTATGCGCTGGGAGAGTGGTGGCGGAGAGAAGGCGGCGCTGGGTTAACCGTGGACTTTTTTGAGCATCATTAAGCTCAACCTTTTGGATGGGATTTATTAAATAGAAAAAGGATCGCCACTGATCCTTTCATTTATCACTGACGATCCTTTATGCGCTGCTTCCCTGGTACAGCGCCGGGTTTGGCTAAATAATGGAACTAAACTTATCTTTATTGTAGGTATGGCATTTTTTCTGTCAAGGTCTTTTGTTGAATCTTACTTCTGTTAGTGACAAGTTAGTTGAGACCTGTACTAATTTCGGGCTTTTCGATCGGGTTTCTATCAAATTAGCGGGGTTTGAGTGGGCCTCTTGATCGTGTTTTCACACGCTTTTCCAGCTGTCTTTCTAATGGCGAGTATTTTTGACAAATTGTGCCACTAATTCTTAATATACTGACTGGTCTGGGATTTTTTTACAGTTGCATTTGGGTTCCATCGGCAAGCGACAGGCAAAAAAAAGAGACCCTTTTGAGGTCTCTGTGCCGAAGGTGGGAATCGAACCCACATACCCGAGGGTACACGATTTTGAGTCGTGCGCGTCTGCCTATTCCGCCACTCCGGCGAGTGGAAAATAATCTTACCACAAGGAAGCCCGCGGTCAAGCAATTCCCTCGTCCAGTTGTTGTTAGTCAGCGATTATGTCATCCCCATAAGTGACCGGCGAAAATGTCACTTTATACATCACTAAATTGCAACTTTTGTTTATAAATTCTCTTGAGGCGTTGCATAGCTTACGGATCTCAACTATTTTCTAAAACCAGATCGCCAGCCCTCGCCCTTCGGGCTTGGCACACAAGCAGACGCTGCGCCCTCGTTAACCAGATTGTTTCAGGATAAATAATCGGGTAGCCGTTGTACTGGTGGGATATAATCAGCCTTAACTCGCCTGGAAAACAGGTGATCTTTAGGAGTCAGTATGCAATTAGGAATTATTGGTCTGCCGCAGTCGGGAAAAACCACCCTCTTCAAAGCCCTTACCGGGTCAAACATTGCCATGGGTATGTCCAGCGGCAAGATGGAGGTGCACACCGAGGTTGTGGATGTGCCCGACCCGCGTGTGGATGAACTGATTGGTATTTACAGCCCCAAGAAAATCGTGCGCACCAAGGTAACCTACGCAGATATCGCCGGTCTGGATGGTTCGGCAGGTAAGCAAGGTCTGCAAGGCGCCCTGGTAAACCAGTTAGCCCAGATGGACGGCTACATTCATGTGGTGCGTCAGTTTGAAAACCCAACTGTGCCACACCAGGCGACCACCATCGACCCGGTACGCGACATTCAAACCATGGATACGGAATTTGTGCTGAACGACCTGATCATGGTGGAGCGCCGCCTTGAAAAACTGAAGGAAGAGCACCGCCGCGGAGTCACGCGCCCAAGGGACCAGGTTCAGGCTGAGATAGATATTTTCGAGCGGCTGCAGACGGTTCTGGCAGATGACAAGCCCTTACGGCACTACAAATTTTCAGCGGAGGAAGATAAAGCGCTTTCCAGTTTTGGGTTCCTTAGCCGCAAACCGCAAATCGTGGTGTTCAACCAGTCTGAAGATCAGGAGCCGATTGCGTATCAGTCGCCCCATCCGCATACCGAGGTGGTGAGCTTGCCAGCCAAATTGGAGATGGACATTGCCGCGCTACCAGCCGAAGATGCTGTCATGTTCATGGAGGAGTACGGCCTGAAAGAGCTGAGCATGAGCCGGTTGATCAAGCTTTCTTACGACCTGCTCGGTTTGCAATCCTTCTTCACGGCCAGTGAAAAGGAAGTGCACGCCTGGACGGTGCGCCGGGGCGCAAAGGCGCCTGAGGCGGCGGGGGTTATCCACTCTGACTTTGAAAAAGGCTTTATACGCGCTGAAGTAATCAGCTACCCGGATATGATTGCCTACCATGGCACCGCTGAAGCCCGAGCAAAAGGGCGGCTACGCGTGGAAGGCAAAGAGTATATCGTTCAGGATGGCGACACAATCGAAATCCTTTTCAATCTTAAATAAGACCGAGGTAAATAATGAACCGCCAGGAAGCTTTAGCTTTTGTTAGAACCCATGTCAAAAATGAAGGCCTCGTCAGGCACATGTTAAGCGTTGAAGCTGCCATGCGCTGGTATGCCCGCAAATGGGGCGAGGATGAGGAAAAATGGGGCCTGGCCGGCTTGCTACACGATTACGATTGGGAAATGCACCCCACCGCGGAGACACATCCGCTGGAAGGGATTGCTTTGCTACGCGAGATAGGCTTGCCGGAGGACGTGCTGGGAGCTATCGCCAGCCATGGGGAACAGCCGGGTTACCCACGCACCACGCGCTTCCAAAAAGCCCTGGCGGCCTGTGATGAAATCACCGGCATGGTCACCGCCGTTGCTCTGGTGCGGCCTTCAAAATCGCTTTACGACCTGGAAGCCTCTTCAGTTAAGAAAAAATGGAAAGATCGCGCTTTTGCCGCTGGCACTGACCGCACCCTGATGGAAGAAGGCGCAAGGGATATTGGCGTTGAACTCTGGGAGCATGTTGGCAACGT
>CAYMNM010000018.1:10012-27092 GCA_964391795.1 uncultured Anaerolineaceae bacterium
GCAAGGATCCACTGGGTGGTGGCCAGCATGCCGTCTTTGTGCACGCGCTCGTAGTGATGGGAAGAGTCTACGCCGGGGCCGATCAGGGCGATAGCAGCGGTGCCACCGCCGTGCCAGTAGGCTTTGGCATCGGAACCGTAGTTGACGTAGATATCCACCTTATGCGCGATCTGGTGCTTCTCTGCCAGGGAGCGCAGCTTGTTGGAGAGGTCGTGGTGGTAGGGGCCGCTGGCGTCTTTCACGCAGATGGAGGCATGATATTCGTCAGAGGACTGGCCTTCGCCGATGGCGGCCATATCCACCGCCACAAATTCTTCGATGGAGTCGGGCACGTCTGAGGTGCCGCCAAAGCCGGTTTCTTCGTAGTTGGAGAAGAGGAAAAAGGTGTCGCAGGCGGGCTGGAGGCCGGCATCGTGCAGGGTTTTGATGGCTGAAACAATATTGGCCACACAAGCTTTGTCATCCAGGTGACGCGAGCGCACAAAGCCGTTGTTCACCTCGGGTCGGGGGTCAAAAGCCACGTAGTCACCCACATCAACACCAAGGTCGCGGGTTTCTTCGGCGTTGGTCACACGTTCGTCCAGTCGCAGTTCCATATTGTCGAATTTGTGCAGCTCTTCGCGGGCAGCCTGACCGTAGACATGCCCGGAGGCTTTTACTGGCAGATAAGAACCGCGGTAAGCCTTGCCTGAACGGGTAAACACCGTGCAGCCTTCCGCCTCCACACTGGTAGGCGCCCAACCACCGACGTTGGTGAGCTCCAGGCGACCATTGGATTTGATTTGTTTGACCATGCCGCCGAGGGTATCCACGTGGGCGGTCAGGCCGCGCTTGAGTTTGGGTTCTCGCCCCGGCAGCACTGCAAGCAGGGATCCTTTTAGCGAGCGGGAGGTTTTGACCTCCGGGAAGGCTTTTAGTGTTTCTTCCAGCAATTGGATAGCCCGTTCGGCATAACCGGTTGGGCTGGGCGCACGCAATAGGTCCAGAAGGAAGGTTTCTTGAAAGGCATAATCAATTTCAGGTAAGGCAAGGGTTTCAGGCATTCTTTAACAGCTCCTCATTTTTTTCATAAGCGGCCAGACTGCGCCGCCAGGCTTCAGGGATTTGGCGCGACTTACCGGCTTCGTGGTCGTAAGCCACCATCACCACCTCGCCGCGGGCAAATTGTGTTTTTCCATCAGCAGATTCGACCGAGAAGGCGTAGCGCAGGCTCTTGGAGCCGAGGTTGGCAATCTTGATGCCCACACGCACTTCATCTTCATACTGGATGGAAACCAGATAATCGATCTTGACGGAGGCAACCGCCATCCCAAAACCACCGCGCACGGTGCCATCCCAAATGCCGGCCGCCTTGTAATAGCCGGTGCGGGCATGTTCCACGTAGGTCATGATGGCTACATTGTTGACGTGGCGCAGGGTGTCGAGATCGGCGTAGCGCACCTGGATGGGTTGGTAGAAATGAAAGTCGTTGGGGTAAGAAGGGTTGATGCTGGTCATGGTTGCTCCTGCCAGGTATTATAGCCGGGAGCTTCGCGACTGACCTGAATGTTGGTAGATAATCCTTTTACAACAAACCCTTGAAGCTTGAAGTGCAGCCTTCAAGGGTTTATTGCGTGATTGTAATTCTCTAAAATGGGGCTGAATTAGTGGATGGGGCGCACGGGGTGCAGCTCCATATAGCCGCGGCTGCCGATGGGTTCCATCTGGATTTTGGGGGCGTTTGGGTTCCACTCCAAGCCCATGCGGGAGGGGTCGTACTTTTCGATCGCCCGCCAAAGCTCCCCGATAGCCTCTTCGTAATCGCTATCATCGTAAGACTCGCCCTGGAAGAGCAAGTAATCGCTCTCAGGCATGGTAGTCACTTCCAGGCCTTCAGGGAGGGGCGCGTCATAACCGGGTTCTACCTCAACCCCCTGGATATACTTTGAAGTGCCGGGTTTGATAAGGCTTTCAGGAAGCCAATAAGCATAAGGTTCGCCGTTGATGGATTTGATGCTGGCCAGCAAGCCCCAGATGTCGCAATCCACTTCTTCACAATACTGGTAATAATCTTCGGCCTTAGTCGCGCGTTTGACAATAGCTTTGCGTTCCGGTTTGTGCAATAGCTGCACAAAGATAGTCTTTGTTTCCATTTTTTTCCTTTTCTTTGCTGCGTTTTTCACTCCATAAGGAATGAAAAGGTAGATGGGCACGGGGGAATTGGCGTACACACCCGGGTTGCAGCCAAATTCCTTGAGGAAGGCGCGTTGGTAGCCATCCACGCTGCTGAAGCCGAACTTAAGGGCCACATCCAGTATGCGCACTTTGGAGTCCCTTAGTTCCAGCGCAGAAGCGGAGAGCCGCAGCTTACGGATGTACTCTGCCGGCCCCATTCTTAGCGCTTGCATAAACAGGCGATGGGCGTGCCAGGCAGAATACATGGAAGCCCGTGCCAAATCCTGAAGGGTAATTTCCTCCAGGAGGTGGCTGGCGATGTAATTCTGCATTCGCTGAACAGCATCTTTCGCGTCTACCATTTAACCTCGACTCAATCATAAAACAAGATGGCCCTACCGGTCTCGACAATTTTTGCGAAGTTAGTTGAGAGCTGCTATTTGCGCATCAAATTCAAAGTTTTTGAGTTTGGGGCTCTGCCAAAGACTCCAGGTTGGGTACAATTGGGGCATGCAGGTTGATATTGAATCGCTTATCGACACGGTCATCCAGGGGAATTCCCTGGAGGTACTGCCCACCCTGCCGGATCAGTGTGTGGACATGGTCTTTGCCGACCCCCCCTATAACCTGCAATTGCAGGGAGATTTGTGGCGGCCAAATGTGTCAAAGGTGGACGCGGTGGACGATGCCTGGGATAAGTTTGAGACTTTGCAGGCTTACGACGAGTTCACCGAAGCCTGGCTGCGGGAATGCAAACGCATCCTTAAACCCAATGGCAGCCTGTGGGTGATTGGTTCTTATCACAACATCTTTCGCGTGGGGCGTATTTTGCAGGACCTGGGTTACTGGATTCTCAACGATGTAGTTTGGGTGAAGGCCAACCCGATGCCGAACTTCAGGGGCATGCGCTTCACCAATGCCCACGAAACCCTCATCTGGGCACAACCGCAAAAAGATGCCCGTTACACCTTCAACTACCATGCCATGAAGTCGTTGAACGAAGACCTGCAGATGCGATCGGACTGGTTTCTGCCCATCTGCACCGGCGGTGAACGCCTGAAGGAAGATGGCAAAAAGGTGCACCCGACCCAAAAGCCGGAGGCTTTGCTTTACCGGGTGATTATGGCCACCACCAACCCGGGCGATCTGATCCTGGATCCGTTCTTTGGCACTGGCACCACCGGCGCGATGGCGCGCAAGCTCCAACGCCACTACATTGGTATTGAGGTGGAAGAAGATTACAACCGCAACAGCCGTAAGCGCCTGAATAAAAGCGTGCAATTCGCCTTTAATGAGCCGGTCTTTTTTACCCCTGAGCCTCGCAAGCTGGCGCGCATCCCCTTTGGCGTACTGCTTGAGCATGGCTTTGTGCACCCGGGTGATGCCCTTTTTTATGGCTCGGAAGGCAGCATTAAAGCCACCATCCAGGCGGACGGATCGCTGGTCTGCGATGGTAAACGCGGTTCCATCCACTCGGTGGCGCGGGAAATAAGGGGCGGTCCGGCCAACGGTTGGACCATCTGGCATTACTGGGATGGACAGACCAATTCGCGCCAGCCCATTGAAAAACTGCGCGAGGAATACCGCAGCCAATCATCTCAATCCTGAGCGCTTCCCTTAGATACTGATTACCTCATAGCCCAATTCAAGCCAAGGTTTAATGCCGGCGTGGTTAAACATGTCTGCCAGGAAGGGCAAGCCTAATTCCTGATTCTGTTCATAGACGCCCAGCATTTTGGAGCATGCCAGGCAGATACCCGCGATGAGGCCCTGGTCTCTGGCTTTGAGGTAGAGCGGGTTATTCTCTGCAGCAAGCAGAGCTGGAAGTTTGACTGAAGCGCCTTCAAAAATGACTTTTACCTCATTGCCCCCTGCCGCCAGATCAACGGCGTTCATCAGCACATGTTGAAAACATGTTTTTTCGCCTGTCATCGCATAAAACAAGATCTTTTTCATTTTGGCCTCTTTCCACAGCGCTGTTTGAATTCCAATTATCAGAAACACTAAATAGCAAATTTTGTAATTTAAAAAAGTATAACAAATCTACTATCAGAACCCTGTAGCCAAGACTCTCTTATTCCGTTGGCAGGCAGAAAGTGCTTCTCCGGCGGCTGAAAATGAGAAGGGACACGGAAAACTGTGTGCAAAGGTGGTAAATTTTGCGGATGAGGGCATAATAGCCGGTATTATTAAGTGCCTTCTGACAAATAAGATGAAAGAAAGTGACAACTATGACTGAACAAAAAACATTGGAACCCACCCCCTGGAGCCTGCAGGAACTATTCTCCGGATTTGACGACCCTGCCATTGCTGCGAGCTACGCCCAATTGGAAGAGATGACCAAAGCCGTTGAAGCCTACCGGGAGGTTCTTACTCCTGACCTTGCCGCGGAGAAACTCCTGGAGATTATTAAATCGCAGGAGGCCATACAAAAGCAGGTTATGCACTTATACGGCTTTGCCTACCTTTCTTTTTCAAGTAATACCCAGGATCAAAAAGCACAAACGGCCATTGCCCGTGTGCAACAAGTAGTGGCGGAGCTTGAGAACCGCACTTTGTTCTTCAGTTTATGGTGGAAAGCGCTGGATGATAACAATGCCAGCCGTTTGCTGGCTGCCAGCGGGGATTACAGGTATTACTTGCAGCAGTTGCGCAACTTTAAGCCCTATACGCTGAGCGAAGCGGAAGAAAAGGTAATAAACATCAAGAACACCACCGGCACATCGGCCATGGATATGCTCTATGACTCGATCACCAATCGCTACACCTTCAAAATTGAAGGGCAGGAAGGTGAATTAACCCGCGGCGAGTTGATGACCTTCGCGCGCAATGCCGACCCAGAGCTGCGCGCCAAGGCTTACCAGGAGCTTTACCGGGTTTACGGCAACGACGCCCCCATCCTCGGGCAAATCTATCAGAATATGGTGCGTGACTGGCGCAACGAAAACCTGGGCTTGAGAGGCTTTGCCTCGCCGATTTCAGTTCGCAACCAGATGAATGACCTCCCTGATGCGGTTATTGAGACTCTCACCAAGGTCGCCCGCGCGAACGCCTCTGTGTTCCAGCGATTTTTCAAAGTCAAAGCCCGCCGCATTGGTATGGAAAAGCTGCGCCGCTACGATATTTACGCGCCAGTTTCCAGTTCAGATAAAAAATACAGCTTCCAGCAGGCGTATGACCTGACCTTTGAAGCCTTCAACCGCTTTGATACGGATTTTGCCGGCCTGGCAAAAAAGGTCTTTGACCAGCAGCACGTGGATAGCGAAGTGCGCAAAGGCAAGATGGGCGGGGCTTTCTGCTCCACACTGGGCCCAGACCTGACCCCCTGGGTGCTTTTAAACTTCCAGGGCAGAGGGGATGACGTTTCGACGATGGCCCACGAACTTGGGCACGCTGTGCACTCTTTGCTGGCCGATGGGCACAGCGCCTTTACCCAGCACGCCTGCCTGCCGCTGGCTGAAACAGCCTCAACTTTTGGCGAAATGACCCTTACTGACTTGCTGCTGGAGCGCGAAAGCGACCCCAACGTGCAGCGCGACATTCTCTTCCGCCAGGTGGATGATGCCTATGCCACCATCATGCGCCAGATATATTTCAGCATCTTCGAACGCGAAGCGCATGCCAAAATAGACGCGGATGCCTCCGTGGATGAACTCAGCGAAGCCTACCTGGCCAACCTGAAGGAACAGTTCGGCGATGCCGTGGAAGTAAGCGATGAGTTCAAGTATGAGTGGGTTTCCATCCCGCATATTTACGGCACACCCTTCTATGTGTATGCCTATGCCTTTGGGCAGCTGCTGGTCTTCGCTCTCTACAAGATGTACCAGGAGCAGGGTGAAAGCTTCAAACCCAAGTATTTCCGCATCCTCTCAGCTGGCGGATCGATCGCACCAGTGGAGCTTCTGAACGAAGCTGGCATTGACGTTAGCCAGGAATCCTTCTGGCAGGGCGGTTTTGACCTGATCAGCGAGATGGTGGATAAGCTGGAAACGCTCTGATTTTCGAAGATTTCCACAGAAGCGGGCGCATGTTTGCCCGCTTCTTTCTTTTAACAGCCGGAGGTATGGAATAAGAATTTATCAGCAAGGCTGATTAGGCGCTGATATAATCGCAAGAAAGATTCGACTATTCATCTGATTTACCTGGAATGTGGAGGTCATATGGCGCATCATAGAATCAACCAACAGGAGTTCCATTTGCTCTGGGATGAGAGCCATCAGCCACTTGTACGCGTGAAAGATGGCGACACCCTTGACCTGGAGGTTATGGATTTTTCCAACGGGCTGCTTAACCTGAATTCCACGGTGAACGACCTGACGGGCCTAAATTTTGACTTGTGTTACCCCCTGGCGGGACCGATTTTTATGGAAGAGGCTGAACCCGGGGATACTCTGGCTGTGGAAGTATTGGACATCCAAACCAAAGGCTGGGGCTGGATGGCTGTACTGCCCGGGATGGGCTTGCTGAGCGAGGAATTCAAAGACCCCTACTTCCGCACATTTGATATCTCCAACGGGGAGTATATCCCCTTCCGGGAGGATATCCACGTTCCGCTTAATCCGTTCTTTGGCACCATGGGCGTCTGCCCGGCAGGGGCCAAAGGCCTGGCTGTGATGCCGCCAGGGAATTTTGGCGGCAATATGGACACGCGCCATATCCGCAAAGGCTCCACGCTTTATCTGCCGGTGCAGGTGGAAGGCGGACTTTTCTCCATTGGTGATGGGCACGGCGCGCAAGGGGATGGTGAGATTTGCGTCACCGCGCTTGAAGCACCCCTAGGGGCCAGGCTGCGCTTCAGCTTGCTGAAGGGGCAAAACCTGCGCGCTCCGCGATTTACCACACCATCACCTCTGCTGCCAAATTTAGACAGCAAGGGTTTTATCAGTACAGTTGGTATTGAAACGGACCTTTACAAAGCCTCCCAGGCCGCCGCGAGCGACATGGTGGGCTTAATTTCCGAGCGCTGGCAACTGGCGCCCATCGATGCCTATTTGCTGGCAAGCCTGTGCGTGGATTTAAAGATCACCGAGATTGTGGACGCTGGGATGTTTACAGTTGCAGCCAGTCTGCCGTTATCGGTGTTTCGGGACTAATTTTTCATATTTGTTGAACTTGCAAAGAATCTATCAAAACGGATAGGCAGATTGGATGTAATCACGCTGAGCTTGTGAAGCATCTTCTGGAAAGATCCCTCACAAAAACCTTCCGCTTCAGGTTCTGTTTACGTTAGGAACCTTTATCCAAAGCAAAATGGCAACAATTGAGGTTTTCATGGTCCTTCAAGACTTGATCAAACTTGATAACTTTCAAAGCCTGGTACTTGTTCTGGCCGCTCTTATTGAGTACCAGCCCGCTGCCAAGCTGATAACAAGCGTGCCTTTCCAATCCGGATGCATCATAAAAGACGGTGATATCGCCTGATAACGGATTATCGCGATCGGTTTGCTGAAAGTTGAGGGCTGCAAGTTCTGCACGGAATTCTTTGGGTGACACGTTTTTCTCCAACCAGGCAGGGTTACCGCTGGCGGCGAAAAGGGCTACTCCAAAGCTGTTGGTGCCGTCAGAGTGGATAAAGCTGTTTGCCAGGGTTTTCACCCAGGCAGGTGCGGCTTGAGGGCAGGCTTCGCAATCGAAGCCATCGATGTATCTGGCCACACGTTCAGCGGTCTGCTGCCTGACGTTGAGATCCAAGCGGTTCCAGAGGTAATGATTGAGTACCAATTTGCCATCCACACCAGCATGTTGAATCATCTTATTGAAAAAATGACCGGGCAAAGCCACCTGCCCAAATACCATACCACGTCCTAACTGCACCTGCAGGCGGAAGAGCCTGGCACGTTCAGGCATGGGCAAGGATGCAAACCAGCCGGGTTCAACAGCCAGTACAAACCTAATATTGGCGGGATTCAGGTTGTAGTATGCGTAAGTGTTGGCATAAGCAAGGCTTGAATACTCAGGGTGTGTGAGAAGGTCTTGAATGGTGAACAGTTCAGCGTCTTCCGGAATAGGAAAATCTGAATTGGCATTCAGATAATAGATATCTTTGGGGGGCAGAAAGGTTTCAACCCAGTAATCGATGTCTTTTTGTGTTGGAGAAAGTTTCATGGATTTATTTTACTGGTTTTAACAAGCCCTTCGTGCATCTGTGCAGTCCCTTCAGCGGGAAAAGAAGAACCGGGTTTAAGGGAGCTATAATTTATGTTGAAGGTGCATCCGGCCTTTGTGCAGCATGGATTTTTGCCAAGCACTATGGAGGGTCTAAAATCGATTATGAAGTCTGCTTTTCGCATAAGCTTTATTTGCCTGAGCGCGATTCTGATCGGTACGTGTGCCGCTAAGAAGGCGGTTCAACGGTATCCCATTGATACAAGTTCAACCCCTTCAGTCAACTTTCCAACCGAAAAGCCTGCTCCAGTTTATCAAGAAACCGACACGCCGTCGGTGTTAAAGCCTGGACCTACTGAAAACCAATTCCTGGTGGAAACAGCCTTGCCTTCTGTCTGCCTGGTGTTACCTGAGGTGTTTCCCGCTGGCCTATCAAATCAAATTGAGGCGTTAAATCAAAAATTTTGCGCTGGTGGCAAAGAGCTCTTACAGGTAAGTTTTGGGCAAGGCAGAGGATTGATGTTGGGGCAATGGATCTATGCTCTTGCGGCGCCCTTTACGACCGTGACAGACGAGATTTCAGCTGAAAGCTTGCGAGGCTATTGGCAAGATGGCAATCCAAACACGTTTTCAATCCTTGGTATGACGCAGGAGACCGCGCTGAATCTGGAGCTTATTTGGGGAAAACCCAGCGGAAGCATTGAAATCGTCAATGGGGCAACCCTGAGCGATTGGGTATGGCAGACTGAATCAGCCTGGGTAATTTTGCCATTTGAGGCTCTCAATCCGCGCCTGAAGGTTATCAGCCTGAATGGTGTTTCTCCTATTCAAAAAGAATTTAACCCGGAAGCGTACGCGCTTTCAGTGCCCATCAGCCTTGAACTGGAGGGGAATGCTGACGAGGAAATGTTGATGAGCCTGCTCAAGGAGCAGCTACCATTAACAAACCGCGATCCCAAGCGGTTGGCCAGCATTATCATGACCGGGGTTACCGCGCTGGTGCGGGCAACGGCCTGGGGCATGGAGATTGGAGGTCTGGATAAACCGGCGGAAATCATCGGGCAAACTTTACGTGAGGCCGACATCACGCACATCAGCAATGAGGTTGCTTTCGCGGAAGACTGCCCTGACCCCCAAAACGAGCACATAACACTCAAGTTGTGTTCCAAGCCAACTCACCTGGAATTGCTTCAGGTAATCGGAGCAGATGTCGTTGAATTGACCGGGGATCACTTAAATGATTGGGGGGACGAAGCGCTTCTAAGAACCCTGGGGCTCTACAGACAAGCTGGCCTCAAAACTTTTGGAGGCGGGGTAGACAGTGACGCGGCAAGTGAACCCGCGCTCTTTGAAGTCAAAGGCAATAAAATAGCCTTTGTTGGCTGCAATGCCAAGGATGTAGGTTATCCGATGGCCACTGCCAGTACCCCGGGCGCGCTTGCTTGCGACATGGATGCCATGACCGACCTGGTAAAGGAGTTGTCAGGCCAGGGTTACCTGGTTATTGCTGGGATACAACATTCAGAACTTTCTGGTTGGTACCCCAGTGACCGTATGGTGCGGGAGTTTAGCCAGTTGGCACAGGCAGGCGCCGTGATTGTCAGCGGCAGCGAGGGGCACCGCCCACAGACCTTTAGTTTTAATGGAGCTGATGGCAAGGCTTTTTTGCATTACGGTCTGGGAAATCTTTTCTTTGACCAGGACTCAATGGGAGGGGAATACGCCGAGGCCTTCATTGATCGGCACATTTTTTATGACGGCCGTTACATCAGCACGGAAATTCTGACAATTCAATTCCCGGACAGCGTCACCCCGGTTTGGGCGGACGCCGCAACCCGACAGGAGATGCTCAATCTGTTCTTCTGGACCAGCGGCCTCGTGCCCTGGCCTTAGCCTAACAAATTTTTTAGCCCTGAATTAAGATTACCTGCTCCTGAGGCTGGCTGAGCCAGTCCAGACCATCTTCGCGCACAAGCACATCTTCTTCCAGACTTACTGTTCCATAACCAGGTACATGAACGCCGAGCTCAAGCGTAAACACATTGCCCTCTTCCACCAGGTGAAAAGGGGATTGCCCGTAGCGTGGCCAGCGCGGCCCCAACAGAGTGCCGCCATCATGCACGGCACGCCCAAGCCCATGGCCGGTGGCATGCTGAAATTCCGGGTGTCCAACTGAAATGATGTAATCCCTGGCAGCCTGGTCCACCTTCCAACCTTCCACACCAGGCCTGAGCAAATCTGCGGCTGCCAGAATAGCCCCGCGCACGTCATCAAAAGCCTCCTGCACTTCCGCAGGCACATTGCTTTCACCCGGCCGCAAGACGTACCAGACCCGCTGCATGTCTGACACATACTCATCCTGACGTACACCCAGGTCCATGTGCACCAGCATGCCGGGCTCCACGCTACAGCGTGCGTCGGGTAGGGTATGGCCGGCAGCCGAAGCAGGACCCACCGAAATATTCGGGCAGGGGTCCCAACTGGGGGTTACGCTGTGTGTGTTCATAAAACCCTGCACCATAGTGTAGAGTTCGTCTTCGTTCATACCAATTTTGATGTTTTTGCCAATCTCATCCACAATTTCTTCTGTTGTTCTTACTGCGGAGCGTATGCGAGCCACTTCGGCCGGGGTCTTTTGCCCGCGCAGGGAGCGCACCAGATTTTCTGAGCTCACCAGGCAGTCGGCGTAAGGGGTGCCGGCGAGTCCTTTTTTCAGGCTTAGCCAGGTGCCATGGCTCAGCCCATCTGCTGAAACATCATGTTCAGAGTAGTTGAGGGCGATACTGGCAGGCTTGAGACGCTCAAGCACCTGCAGTAAAGGTGGAAAGAAATCCGCGTCATAGGGGATGACTTCGTTGTAACCACCCATACGGCTCACATTTTCCGCATCGAAACGCCCTACAATGGCAATGCGCTCATTATTAGCCGTCAGGATAAAGCCGGAGAGCCAGGTCATCTCCAGGCCGAGGATAAAACCCAGGACGGGCTCTGGTTTCATGGAAGTCTCCGCCCCCAGTGTCATCCACATATCCAAGCCATATCGGCGCAGCAAGCCTGCCACCTGGTCCAATTTTTGATTTTGAATGCTGAAATCCATCATTCGCCTCATCGAAAAAGTATCTGAAGAAACCCAGCCCCAATCATCTTTTGAAAAGATGTTCTCTCGGGTTTTGAATGCGTACTGCCTGGCCATGGCTCAGACAGGCTTGGCTTGACTGTGCCCAGTTGACTACATATCGTAAAACAGGTTGCTGGAGGCAAAGACTGGGTCACTAGTGGCTTCGATGCCCAGTTCGCGGTAGATGCGCTCGTCTTCATCACCCAGCATGGTAGCCGAGTGTGCCTGGCAGCCATCAAACATGTGCAACCGGTCCAAAGCCAACTGCGCCATCGGATTGGTGACAGCGGAAATACTGAGCGCCATCAGCACTTCCTGAGCGTTCAACTGCGTGCGCTCACTACCGGAGAGCTGTCTTTTTAAGTCGCGCATGGGTTCAAGAACCACTGGTGAGATTAAGTGCAGATTGTCAGCAATCCCGGCATAATGTTTGACTGCATTTAGAAGCGCTGATGCGGCCGCGTCCATAACTTCAGAGGATTTACCGGTCATAATTTGACCATCCGCAAGTTCAATAGCCACGGCATTCAAACCCTCAGCATCTTCACATTCCTGGCGTAACCTGGCGGCTCGTTCCCGGGCTGGTACAACAACACGCCGATCTTCCGGCCTTAAGCCAAGCTCGTCCATGATCATCAGCATACGATCAAGCTCTTCCTGGCCAAGAAAACCTTTTTTATAATCGCAAGCGGTCTTGTAATAACGCCGGGCAACCTCCTGACGGGCAGCTTCCTGCACGGCAGCGTCATCCACAATGCACAACCCTACCCTGTTAACGCCCATATCCGTAGGGGACTTGAAAACGGATTCTTTTTGGGTGATTTTCTCAATGATGCGTTTGAGCAAGGGGAAGGCTTCAAGGTCTCGGTTGTAATTGACAGCCATCTGGCCATAGGCCTCAACGTGGAAATGGTCTATCATATTGACATCTTTAAGGTCCACCGTGGCAGCCTCGTAGGCCACATTTACCGGGTGTTTAAGCGGCAGGTTCCAAATTGGGAAAGTTTCAAATTTCGAGTAGCCAGCCACTTTACCGCGCTTATACTCGTGGTAAAGCTGGGAAAGGGCGGTGGCCATTTTACCGCTGCCTGGTCCTGGGCCGGTAACAACCACAATCGGTTTGCTGGTTTCAATGTAGGGGTTGCGGCCGTAGCCTTCGTCGCTGACGATGGTATCCAGAGCAGCAGGATAACCAAGTGTGGCCAGGTGTTTGTAAACCTTAATATTGCGGCGTTCCAGTTTATTGATGAAAAAATTAGTAGCTGCATGGTCTTCATAACGGGTGATGACCACACTGTTTACTTCCAAGCCGTTGGCGCGCAGATCGTCAATCAGATGCAGCACTTCCATGTCGTAGGTGATGTTCATATCGCCGCGCATCTTTTTGCGCTCGATATCCCCCGAAAAAATGCAAATCAGCACTTCAAGCTTATCAGCCAGCTTTTTCAAAACTTCAATTTTGGCTTTTTCGTCAAAACCGGGAAGGACGCGCTTGGCGTGCTTGTCATGCAGCTTACCGCCAAACTCGATGTAAAGCTTGTCGTAATTATTTACACGTTCGGAAATGAACTTGGTCTGTTCTTCCAGATATTTTTTGGAATCGAACCCTATTTTCATCCGCTGCTCCTTCGGAAAAATGAACTTACAACGGGATTTGATTATTACACGAACCATCGTTCAATGAAAGGGCGAAAGCAGAAAGCCAGAGAAAATCATGAAAATTGTCATTCCAAGTAAGCAAATTTGCGTGGAAAAGCGAGTAATACCTTACAATCAAGCTTATGAATTTCGACCCCATGCTTAACACAGAAGCAGCTGTTAGCCTTGCCTTGTTAGCTTCAATCTTTTGGGGGTCATGGGCAATCATCCTTAAGTACACCATCAAGCTTCCACTGGAGATCTTATACCTGGTTCTTCTCTCTGCTGGCGTCGTTTTTATCTGGGGGCTGGGCTTCATTCTGGAGGGGAGTCTTCTCATTGAAGCCATCCAAAGTATGCTCGTCAGCGATCCATCCAGGGTATTATTGACTTTGGTGGGAGGTTTTATCTCCGCTGGCACCAATTCATCACATGTTTGGGTAATGCAAAAAGTTGGTTTGGCGCTGTCGCAACCAATCAGTTCCTCCCTCAGCCTAATTTTTGGCACACTGGTTTCTTATCTCATCGGTGGGATTCCGGAGAATATGCCTCTTTGGCGTCTTATCGCGGCTGGCGGGCTCTTGATTGCAGCCATTTTCTTTTCTTTCC
This sequence comes from uncultured Anaerolineaceae bacterium, assembly GCA_964391795.1. GTDB lineage: Bacteria > Chloroflexota > Anaerolineae > Anaerolineales > Anaerolineaceae > Mesolinea. The sequence goes on from CAYMNM010000018.1 coordinate 23,637, forward strand.
TGGCGGGCAAATCCAGACCGGAAGATCACACGGAAGGCAGAGGAAAGATAAGCCGAAAAGTATTCTTTTTTACCCTTATTGCTGCAATGACCGGTGTAATTTACTCCTCAAGTATCTCCTTTGGTTTGAAAAGCGTCACCCAACCGCATGGGATGGCTGTTATGCCATACCTATGCCTTTTCATCACAGGGGTCTGGCTGGGGGCGCTGGTATTCTGCGGATACCTGATCAGCAAGCGCAAAGAGTGGGGCATGATTAAAAAACTAAAGCCAAGTCTTCTGCTGAAGATTTCCCTTGCCTCCTGGACACATTATGGAGGCAATGTATTACATGCCTTCGCCACCCGACAATTGAGTTCTGTGCTCAGCTGGCCCCTGGGCATGCTTTCAGGCCTATGGATTCAAATCTGGGGTCTGGCTTATGGTGAATTCAAAGACTCCCCTGGAAAAGCCTATTTGTTTCTGGCTGCAAGCGTCATTTCTTACCTGGGCGGGGCTTTCATAATCTCCAATCTTACTTAAATTGCTAATCGTGGTTCGTAAGTCTGTCTCAAGTCTTCGACAAAGGGCGGATTTGCCAACTGCGGTATACTAAACGCTATCATGGACGAGAAAAATCCTGCGTATTACTTAGCGATTGAAGGCGTCATTGGGGTGGGAAAGACCACCCTGGCACGCATGCTACGGGATACTTTCAATACTGAGTTGCTTCTGGAAGTGTTCGAAGAAAACCCTTTCCTCTCCGATTTTTATGGCGACCGAGCCCGTTATGCCTTTCAGACTCAGATATTCTTTCTCTTAAGCCGTTATCATCAACAGAACAAGGTTATTCCGGGTGTGCTGGCAGTTGGAAAGAACATCATCTCTGATTACACCTTCGACAAAGATTCCCTTTTTGCCAGCATCAATATCACTGGGGATGAGTTGAATATGTACTACAAGGTGCACGAAGCCCTGGCCGAAAAAATCCCACAACCCGATTTAGTGGTTTACCTGCGAGCTAGCGTTATGACTTTGATGCAACGCATTCGCGGACGCGACCGACATTATGAACGCAATATGGAAGAGGCTTACATCGCCCAGTTGGTTGAAGCTTACGACGCATTTTTCTCGCGACCCGAGTGGAAAGACCGTCTGGTGGTGATTGAGACCGACCATCTGAACCCCATCACCAACGCGGAGGACCTAAAGAGCATCGTCACCCGCATCCGGCAGTCCCTGCACCTGGAGCCTTACCAGCAAACCCTGCCCTTATAAAGGACCTATGCAAGCAAATCAGGAACTACTTTACAAATTAGCAAGAGATTATGTTGCCCGCAAGACCCGGGGAGCCAACGACCTGGTTTCTGTCTATTTGACCGGGTCTGTGCTGCATGATGAGCCTTTGCTTGGCGGCACAACCGACATCGACCTGGTAGTTGTCCATAAAGAGCATCCCACGGTAGAGAGGGAAGTTCAAAGGGTGAGCTATGAAGTCAGCTTTGACATTCAGCATCACCATCAATCGTTTTATGCCTTTCACCGCCGCCTGCGCCTGAACCCCTGGTTAGGAGAAGCCCTCTGCAGTCATGATAGTGTGCTTTATGACACAGGGCACTGGTTCGATTACATTCAGGCAGGGGTAAGCTCGCAGTACATGACCCCTGAAAATATTTATCTCCGAGCGCAAGCATTTTCTGATAAAGCCCGACAGGAATGGTTTGAGTTGGACGATCCACAGGAAATACCTTTTAGCGCCTGGGTGGATTTGTACTTTAAAACAATCTACACGGCAGCTAATGCTATTGCTGTTTTGGGTGGCCCAGCCTTGACGACCAGGCGCTTTCTGCTTGACTTTCCCGGAAGAGCTGAAATGTTCGGACAACTCAGCCTGGCAGGCGACCTAAACCGTTTGGTTAGCGGGGATTTTGGAAAGACTGAAATTTACAAAAAATGGCGACCGACCTGGGAAGAAGCTTTGGTCACCGTCAGTAAAGATCCACATTGCCCACCCAACCTTGCAGCAGCTCGTAAAGCCTATTTTGTTTCAGCAGTGGACGCGATTGCGGAGAGCGGCAGCACTCATGCCGCCTTCTGGCCGATGTTGGAAAGTTGGCGTGGAGCAATCACGATATTGGCCGGTGGAGGAACCTACGAAGCTGAGTGGCACCAATTTCTGGCTGAACTTGGAATTCAACCGGAGACAAAAGCTCATCTTTCTTCTCAATTGGATGCTTTTATTGACGCCTGCGAAAACGTGATGGTTGAATGGAAAACGCGCTACGGGCTTTAAGTTCTGTTGATAAACACCTGTTGATTGTGGATAAAGCCTTTTCTGGTTGTGGATAAAGGGACGAAAGAATTTCTGAACATTCTGATAGGGTGTGGATAAGTTGGGCGTTTTCTGATAGTTTGCAGCATTATCCACTTATGAAGGTATAAATCGTTTTTTATCCAGTTGTGGGTGTGGATAAGAAAAAAGAAAATTCCTTTCCAACAGATAAATGTGTTGACATGATTTGACGAGCAAAAGAGATTTTGTAACTCAGTTTTTGATACGGTAGAGAGTTCCTTTTCCACATTTCCACAGACTCTATGATGATGACGAATCTTAATTAAGAATAATAAAGAGAATAAGAAACTCTTAAATATGCAACTCCGTACGACCGGTTAATTTTTCTTTTACAGCATTGACCACAAGGTCAATATGTTCCTGGCGGGTAACCAAATCAAGATTATCTGTAGAAATGATCAGCACAGGGCATTGATTGACGTGCGCAATCCAGGACTCGTAAAGGCCGTTCAAGCGGATAAGATAATCCTGTGGAATATCTGCTTCAAAATCCCTACCGCGACGTGCAATGCGCTCAGAAAGAACTGGCACGGAAGTCTTAAGATAGATGATCATATCCGGCGGAGGAAGAAGGGTGATCAGAATTTGATAAAGATCCTGGTAAACACCAAAATCACGGTCGCTGATATCACCTTGAAGAAATAGATTTTTGGCAAAAATTTCAGCATCTTCATAAACGCTGCGGTCCTGGATAACAGAACCAGGAGCATCCAAGAGTTGGCGGTGAATGCGTAATCTACGGGTAAGGTAAAAAAGTTGCGAATGAAAAGCCCAACGCTTCATATCATCGTAAAAATCAGCCAAATAAGGGTTTTCACTGACCGGTTCAAAAAAAGGAGTGAGGTGAAGTTCTCTACTAAGTAATTCCACGAGGGTGCTTTTGCCAGCGCCAATGTTGCCTGCAACAACAATAAATTTATCCATAATCCCTCCGAGAATTTGATTTTAACACAGAGAGATGGTTGAAGAATCACAGATCCGGGGATGGCAGGTTCAGCATGGATAAATAGTTTGGCAAGAAATCCTTTGAAAGTATCAACTTTGTATGAGGTCGAGATTTTGTTAAAACGAATTCTCTCTATATAATAAAAATAGATCAACCAAGTATTAAAGGAGTAAAAAAAT
>CAYMNM010000019.1:0-25480 GCA_964391795.1 uncultured Anaerolineaceae bacterium
CTCGCCCTTCGGGCTTGGCATACACTATGGCACGTTGTGCCGCGAGTACAGGCGCAAGCAGACACTTTGCTCGCGATGACTGTTTTTTTATCCTGAGCCACTCCTGCAGGATCAAGGCGCGTCCTCAAATTTCGCGTAGGAAAGCGATGTGGCAGGGTCCGACAGGGCGCAGGGCGGGTAAGGGGGCTTGCTTCCCTGTGAAAAGTTCGCGGTCAACGCCTGCGTGTTGCAACCCTTATGCACTTCTGTCCGGGGTTTTTTTTCCACAGCTCCGGCTGTACAGCCCTTTGCATCGTTCCATGCGGAAGGCTCTTGCCGCGCTTCTGTATAACCACTTTGTATCAGAACCTGCGGCGTTTCAGCCGCTACCTTGCCCAAATCAATTGTTGCCGGGATGCACCCCAAACCACTAGCCAGGCTGGTAACGGGGATTGCCTCATCCTCCTGGTTACGCTCCAAGATCGGCCTGAAACTTTCTTCCAGCATCTCCAAAAAACGCGTTTCTTTGACAAGTTCGGGCCGTTGCTCTTTTTTGCTGCTGTGCACTTCTTTTTCAAGGGATTTGAGCTTCTTGTAAACTTCCAGCAGGATGGCAATCAGGTACATGTCCAGTGGATAGAGGTTGGAGGCGTAGGAAGCTTCAGCCAGGTGTAGGCGGGAAAAGACTAACAATTCATCCAGCAGTATCTGGTCTTCCTTGCGCAGGGCACGTTCAAAACGCTTGAGCGCGGCTTCTTCTTCATGCCAGGTCTGGGTAATGGAAGCAATTGTGCGGCCCATAACAGCTCACATAAAAAGTGCCGGCTGCAGATGCCCTGCGGTTAGAGCTTCTGGTTCAACCCAATGTGTATCAGCTGCTTCATGTAGAGCTTCATAAAGCGATGCCCGCTTACGCGCGATCAGCGGCAGAGGACGGGCGCTGATCACTACCGGGGATAATTGGCTAATCGCGCGCAAGCAAGCCAGGCTACGGTCCATCAGCCGTTCAGCGTCCGGCAATTTGACATCCTCATCTAGAAAAGTGGAAAGCAGGTCCAGGATAATGCAGGGGTCGTTTGCCTGCGGACGGGCAGCTGCCGCCTCGAGCATGGTCAGTACCTGGATGCAGGTGAACGCGCGCGAAAGGCGGATGTGCCCAAGCACCGCCACGGGATCCAGCGTGTAAGGGCGGATCAGTTTTGCCACCGCGTACATATTGGAACGGTTGCCGCAGTCCAGTACAGTCAGGGGCTGCTGCAGAGCCAACGTCGCAATCAATTGCAGCATCTTATCGCTGACGGCCTGCCTTCCCAGGACCAGGTAAATCTTGGGGATGAAAGGTTCTTTGAAAGGGGTAACAGCAATGTTTTCGTCCATATCTCTATTATATAGAATAAATGTTCTATGTCAAGATAAATAGAACAAAACAGAACAAAGCGGTTTATTTGGTAGTTCATGGCTATGGAAGTGTATTTGAGGGGGTAAAGTGAGAGTAGTTGGGGATTTTGAGTGACTGCACAGCGTACGCATGTGCTGAGTACAATGGATTGAGGATCTGTTAAACTCGACTTGCGGTTGTGGTTTACTCTTCGGAAGCGTTCGCAAAGAGCTTGCCGGCCTCTTCCACGTACTCCAGACTTTGGTGGCGGAAGTAGGTGTTGTAAAGGTCAGCGTAATGTCCGCCTTGCTGAAGCAGACTGTTGTGTGTGCCTTCTTCCTTGATCAGCCCGTGATCCAGCACGATAATGCGATCAGCGCTTTGGATGGTGGATAGCCGATGGGCAATCAGAATACTGGTGGAACGTTTGAGGATCAAATCCAACGCAATCTGAATCTGCTTTTCCGTGAAGGGGTCAATGGAAGCTGTGGCCTCATCCAGAATGAAAATCGAAGGTTTGCGGGCTAGCACGCGCATCAGGGCAACAAGCTGCCGCTGACCCATCGAGATCTGCGCGCCGCGTTCGCCCACGTTGGTATCCAAACCGTTTGAGAGCGTCTCCAGCCACTCACCCTGACCTACATCCTGCGCCAATTCCAGGATTTCAGCCCTGGTAATTTTGGGTTTAGCAAAACGGATGTTTTCCTCTACACTGCCTTCAAAGAGAAAAGGCACCTGAGTTACAATGCCCATATGGTTTCTAAGGGTCTGTAAATCATAATCGCGCACATCGCGGTCATCGATGAGCATCTCACCGCTCTGAAATTCGTAGAAGCGGGTAACAAGCCTGGCAATAGAAGACTTTCCAGCTCCAGTATGCCCAACAATGGCCACATTTTCACCAGGTTTGATGTGTAAGTCAAAGTCTCTCAATACCTGGGTTCCATTGGGATACGAAAAGCTAAGGTGATTAAAGTCCAGCTTGCCTAAAAGAGTGTCGGGGGTGATACTGGCTCGTTGTTGTACGCTATGGGGTGCTTCGATGAGCGCGAAGATGCGTTCGGCTGCTGAAAGCCCTTGCTGTACCTGGGCAACATATTGGGTTAGCATCATCACAGGCTGCATGAAGCGGTCAATGCTATTGACAAACAAATACCAGGCACCGGCAGTAATAGCAGAAGCTAAGACCATTTTGGTCCCATTATAGGTTACCAGTGCCATGGCAACCCCAATCACGTTTCGAGTAATTGGGAATAGCAGCGAAATTGCGATCCCACGGCGGATGTTGACCCTGAAAGAATCACGGTTAGCTCGGTCAAAATCCTTGAAGATACTGGCTTCCTGCCTGAAATTTTTAGCTACGGAGATTCCACTGATGGTCTCCTTGATGGTGGCATTCACGTTCGCCATCGCGCGCATACCACGCATGGTCACCGTTTTTGCATACTTGCGGTATTGGGTGATGACCAGCCCCAAGATAGGGATGATACCGAACAGTCCCAGCGCCAGGCGCCACTCTGTCCGAAGCAGGATAACAGCAATAAGTACGGATTGGAGCATATTGTTCAGTACATCCGAAGTTAGTGTTACCAGGTTTGCAAAGTCGGTCGTGTCCGTAGTAATGCGAGAAACAACTTTACCGGAAGAAATTTCATCATAGAAAGACATGTCTTGTTGCATGGCGGCTTTGAATGCCGCGGAGGACATGTCGCGGGTGGTATCTGCGATAACCCTTGCCATGAGGCGGTGGACAGTGTAATAGAAGACATAGGTCAAAAATTCGAGGACAAGCACAGCCAAGACCAGCCAAAGGTACGTGTTTTGTTTACCCTGACCAGTCATACTAAGGTCCAGAACCTTTGAAACCAAGAGCGGCGGCAAGGCCCCCACAATACCTTGCAGGGAAAGGACAACCATTATCACAATTAACTTGTTCCGATAAGGATTTAAGTAGGTGAAAATTAGCCGGAATAGGTCCTTATTGGAATACTGCCGGTCATAGGCTTCAGCACGCAGGCTGGAAAAGAAACTCATAATTTGCCTACCTCCGTAAAAATGTTGCGATAGGCTTGTGAGCGAGCCATCAGCTCAGCATGTGTACCGAAGTCAGCAATGTTTCCTTTTCGCATCACGATGATCAAATCAGCCCAGCGGATCTGCGAGAGCCGGTGGGTAATAATGAAAGTCGTACGTCCTTGTGAGGCGGCTTTAATCGCTTTCTGGATTTCATCTTCAGTTTTACTGTCAATAGCGCTGGTGGAATCATCCAAAATCAGGATACGGGGATCAGTCAGGAATGCCCTTGCCAGAGCTAGACGCTGCCTTTGACCACCCGAAAGCAGGACTCCGCGATCTCCAATTACGGTATTGTAACCTTCGGCCATTTCGAGGATAAACTCATGTGCCTGGGCCTTTTTTGCAGCCTCAATAACTTCGGCTTCACTGGCATCCGCGCGTCCAAAGGCGATGTTATCTCTTACAGATTTAGAGAACAAAAAGATATCCTGCTCAATAATTGAAATTTGATTACGAAGACTATCTAACTGCCAATCTTTGAGAGGGATACCGTCGATCTTTACCAGGCCTTGGGACGGATCGTAAGTGCGGTTGATAAGCCGGATGAGGGTGGTCTTGCCCGCACCTGTCTGACCGACAATGGCAATGGTCTGCCCCGGCTGGGCGCGGAAGCTGACATCATCCAAGGTGTTAATTCCGCCATAGCTAAAACTGACACCTTCAAATTCAACTTCTCCCTCAATTTTCTGAGAAACCCCTACAAGGTTTTGGTCCAAATCATTTTCAGTATTCATAGTTTCAAGTAAGCGCTTGGCACCCGCAACGCCAAGAGTTAGTTGAGAGTAACTGAAGATAGAAGAATAAGTGGGAAACCCGAGTAATGCCAGGGAGGAGAAGTAAGAAACTACACCTCCTAACGGGATAATTCCTTCTTTGGCAAGCAGAATTGCGTGCAGTAAGCCGATGCCAAGAGCTAACGAAAGCAAAAGAACCGGTAAAAAAACCGCTTCCTGATCGCCTTTTCTGACAAAAGCATTCCGGTATGCCAGTGAATTACGCAAAAAGAGTTTTATTTCATCATCTTCCTGGGCAACGGATTTTACGGTTTCAATTCCATCCAGGTCTTCAGCCAGGCGGCTATTCATCTTACCAAAGCTTTCCCGCACTTCCCTGGATATAGGAGTCATCACCTTGAAGTAATGCCTTACGCTAAATATATAGGCAACAATAAAGAGCCCCGGTGTAATTGCCAGGACGGGATTCAGATTCCAACCGATGACAAGAGGGACAAAGAGGAAATTTACAGACCCTATGATCATATTGATAGCCGGGCTAAAAATGAAGTTAACCTCGCGAATGTCATTGGTGGCCCTGGCCATCAGGTCCCCAATCGATTGCAATGAATGGAAGGTCATGCTTTTGCCGAGCAAGTTGATATAGAATTCCTCGCGAATGTTGCGTTCAAGACGTTGGGCTGTGAATTCAAAACTCTGATTGCGCGCGAAGAGAAATAATCCGCGCAACATCTGTGATCCACCAATTATCAAAGAGAGTCGTAAAAGGTTGTCCAGGTTTGGATTACCACTAATTAATTCGTTGAAAACCTTGCCAAAATGGGTGGCAGGTACGCCAGCCAGAAAAGCATTGCCAATAGCTCCGATTACGGCCAGCACCAATAGATACCATGTATGCTTGATGTGTGACCAGATCCAACGGATTGGCCCACGGCGATCGGTTTTGTACCGCTCAGGGATGCTAAACTCAGAAATTGACATCAAATAATTCCAGAATGATTTCATTTTACTCCAAGCCGGAGGTGAAGTCGGAAAAATGCGCATTCTGCAGTGATAATTTGCTGGCTAGGTATAATTCAATGGCGCACAAAACCCAAGCAATCGGAGAAAAACTGCTAAATGCCCCAGATCAAAGTCGAAAACCTTAGTTATACCTATCCCGATTCCAAACAAGCTCTATCAAATATCAGCTTTGAGGTGGCCGAAGGTGAAAAATTGGCTTTGATTGGTGGTAATGGATCAGGCAAATCGACGCTGCTCTTGCATTTAAACGGCATTCTGCGTGGAGAGGGTAAGGTTTTTGTTAATGATCTTGAAATCTCAGACGCAAATCGAAGTCGTATCCGCACTTTGGTAGGTATGATCTTCCAGAATCCGGCCGATCAACTTTTTTCATCTACAGTCTATAACGACGTTGCCTTCTGGCCAATTCACCTGGGTTTTAAGAAGGAGGCTGTAAAAGATCGTGTGATGCGCGCCCTTAAGACAGTTCATATGGAAGATTCAATAAAACGAAATCCTTTTAACCTTAGTGGTGGAGAGAAGAAACGCGTTACTATTGCCTCAGTTCTTTCCATGGATCCAAAAATTCTGGTGCTTGACGAACCTACCTCTGGTCTTGACCCACATGCGAGGAGCGAACTAGTGTCTTTGCTGATCAGCATGCCGCAAACCATGGTAATTGCGACACATGATTTGGATATGGCATCTCAGGTTTGTTCTAGAGCAGTCCTTATGGATCGTGGCAAAGTCATTGCTCAGGGTAAGATTTCAGAGATTCTGGACAACCAATCTATGCTGATTGAGGCTGGATTAATCTAAGCCAGATTGTGTCAAAAGCTCCCCTTAAACCCACATCAGGATTATAATAACTGCATTAATCATATTAATCAGATTAATAGCATGGAAAAAGCAAAGGCTGGACTCCTCGATTATCTGGCAGAAGCTGCAGAAAAGCATCTTCCTCTCCCTAGCATTCCCGAAATTGGCAAGCAACTTGGCATCAGCACCTCGGCGCTGCGTGAGCAACTTGAGGTCGCACGTCAATTGGGTGTGGTGGAGATCCGACCAAAAACTGGCATGTCCCTTCTTAGTTTTTCGCTCACACCAGCCCTGATGCTGGGTCTAAATTATTCTCAAAAAATTGATCCGCTCACCTTTGAACAACTCAGCGATCTACGTAAGAATTTGGAAAGCGTCTACTGGTTTGAAGCTGCACCTCAATTGAATCGTGAAGATATAAGCCACCTTGAAGCGCTTGTGCTCCAGGCCAAACAAAAAGTCGCCAATAATCCCATCCAGATCCCTCAGGAAGAGCACCGCGATTTTCACCTGGGAATCTTCCAACATCTTAATAACCATTTTGTCTTCAGTCTTATGGAGAGTTATTGGACTCTCTATCAAACTTCTGATCTAAATTTATTTATGGATCAGGCTTATTTGGAGCTGGTCTGGAATTACCACCAAGAGATTGTTGATTTTCTGAAAGTACGCGATTTTGCCAAAGGGCACAAAGCTTTGCTAAACCACATGGATCTCGTAAAACAGATAAAAAAACCGCAACTAAAACAGCGGTTTGAATAAAAAGGAGCTGATATTGATGGCAAATAAAGAAATGAGAGCGAGAAGTAAGTCAAAACCCATTGTCAACGACTTTTGCATGACCATTTGCACAGTCAATGGTTCTGGATCAGCCACTGCCAACAGTGTCTTGTTCAGCGCGCTTTTCCACATGGGAATTCCCACCTCAGGGAAGAATGTTTTCCCATCCAACATCAAGGGCATGGCCACCTGGTTTGTGATACGTGCAAATGAGCAGGGATTTACAGGCCGGCGTCCCTATGACGACATGATCGTGGCCATGAACCCGAAGACCTTCCTGGAAGACCTCAACTTCCTGCCCAAGGGTGGGGTGGTTTTTTACGCTGATCATATTGCTATTTCTGATGATGCAAGGCGTGAGGATCTCATTTTTTACCCAATGCCCATAAAAGCACTCACCGATGAGTTGGATGTGCCACGTACCATCCGCGACTTCACCGAGAATATGCTTTATGTCGGCATTGTTGGTCAGGTTCTGGGAATTCCTGAACAAGTTCTGCAGACTGCCATCAATAAACATTTCAGTAGCAAACCAGCAATCGCTGAAACCAACTTCAAGACTGTCAAACTCGGTTTTGATTGGGCAGCCAAGAACCTTGAGAAGACAGACTGTTACTTCGTCAAACAACGTCCCCCTCTTGAAAATTACATTCTTACCGATGGTAATTTCGCTGGCGCGCTTGGATCCATATTTGGTGGTGTTCAGTTTTGCTCATGGTATCCCATTACCCCTGCAACAAGTCTTGTGGAGGAGATGAACGCGCTTGCCCCCAAAATCCGCCAAGATCCAGAAACCGGAAAGAATACTTTTGCTATTGTGCAGGTCGAGGACGAGCTTGCTGCAGCAGGTGCTGCTGTAGGTGCTGGGTGGGCAGGTTTACGCTCAATGACAGCCACTTCAGGCCCTGGTTTAGCTCTAATGACTGAAAATGTCAGTCTTGCATATTTCACCGAGACACCGGTCGTATTCTGGGATGTACAACGTGTTGGCCCCAGCACCGGCTTGCCAACCCGTACTGCTCAGGGTGACATTTCCATGGCTTACACACTTGGTCATGGAGACAAAAAGCACATCATCCTGATTCCAGGCTCTGTCACGGAATGTTTTGAATTTGGCTGGAAGGCTCTGGATCTGGCAGAAAAATATCAGACCCCTGTTTTTGTGATGTCTGACCTTGACCTTGGCATGAATACCTGGATGACCAAAAAGTTTGAATATCCCGACCGGCCCATTAACCGGGGCAAGATCATTTGGGAAACGGATATGGATAAGTTTACGGATTGGGGACGCTACAAAGACATTGATAAGGATGCCATACCTTACCGTACCGTCATGGGCAACCTGAACCCCAAGGCAGCTTATTTCACCAGAGGGACTGGTCACGATGAATATGGTAATTACAGCGAGAATCCCAAAAATTGGGCGGATATGCTCTTCCGTATCGGCCGAAAGCTGGACAACGTTGAAGTTGATCTACCAATGCCAACCATTCACTATGGCAAAGATGCCAAAATCGGCATCATCGGTATGGGATCCACAGAACTGGCTATCATAGAAGCTCAAACTCTATTACGCGAAAAGGGGCTGGAGACCGACTTTATGCGCATCCGTTCACTTCCCTGTGGCAAGTTGGAACGCGATTTTATCATTGGACACGATCGCACTTATGTGCTTGAACTAAACCGTGATGGCCAACTTTGTGGTGTTTTACGGCGAGAATTCTCCCAATATGCACCGCGCATCACTTCCGTAACAGAAATCGGCGGCCTACCAATGACAGCTGTCTGGGCTTCTGAAACCATCCTCGCAAAGGAGCAACTCAATGGATAAACCAACTACAGTCACACCGAAAGCTGAAAGCAACCTTCTTGGCCTTACCCCTGAAGACTACAAAGGCCGCCCCTCCACCCTTTGCCCTGGCTGTGGCCACAATATGATTTCTAATCAAATTCAGGCTGCGGTTTTTGAGCTTGGCATACTACCAGAAAAAGTAGTCAAGATATCAGGTATTGGCTGTTCATCCAAGAGCCCCAACTACTTCCTGCAGCGTTCCTTTGGCTTTAATGGATTGCATGGGCGTATGCCTACCCTGGTTACTGGTGCTACTTTTGCTGATCGTAGTATCAAGATCATTGGCATCTCCGGGGATGGAGATAGCGCTTCGATCGGGATGGGACATTTCAAGCACATTATCCGGCGGAACGTTCCCATGTGCTACATCATCGAAAATAACGGTGTATACGGCCTTACAAAAGGGCAGTTCTCTGCTACATCTGATTATGGTCTTGAACTCAAGCATCAGGGGAAAAACTGGCTTCCTCCGCTGGACCTGTGTATGGAAGCGCTCATCAGCGGCGCGACCTTTGTTGCCCGTTCTTTCGCTGGTGATGCCAAACAACTCAAAGAACTCATCAAGGCCGCAATCATGCACAATGGCATTTCAGTCATTGATGTGATTAGCCCCTGCGTCACTTTTAACAACAAAGACGAAGCTTTGCAGTCGTACAACTGGGGGCGTCAGCATGAGGACCCCATTCAGGAAATCAAGTTTGCATATCGAAAAGAAGTCCCCAGCCTGGATGATTTTGAAGAGGGCTCCGTTAAAGAAGTGACTTTGCCGGATGATTCAGTGATCCTGCTCAAGAAAATCAAGCGCGACTACGACCCTACGGATCACTCCGCTGCATTGGACTTACTGACCGAAAGCTATAAGAATAAATACTTTGCGACGGGCTTAATATACATCAATAATGACACACCGACGGTTTTTGAACCTTACAATCTGGGAGAAACCCCGCTCAACCGCACTCCGAATGACCTTCTGCGCCCCAGCCGTGAGGTATTGAACCAAATAAACGCCTCTCTGGCATAATTGAGAAGATCAATAATTACGAGGCGGCAAATAAATCCTGCTGCCTCGTTTTGATATTCTAGTTAATGTCTTCTTCCTTAGTAGATGTTAAGATTCGGTCTCATCCCTTGATCTTATAGAGCAGCGTCAAATTTGGCGTGCGGAACTGGCCAACTGGGAAGCCTGAAATCACCACCACCTGGTCACCAGCCTTCAAAGCCGTTGAGCTGCTGATGGCGGTTTCAACATGCGTAATCATGGTCTCGAGCGTATCCGCGTGAGGTACGAAGAAAGGAATGACTCCCCGGCAGATGCTAAGCCACTGCAATGTGGAACGTTCAGGTGTGAAGGCATAAATGGGCACCCGGGGTTTGGTTTTGGAAGTCCACATTGCAGTACTACCAGAAACCGTAAAAGCCACGATCGCAGCCACGTTGGCATCTTTTGCCAGGTCATTAGCAGCGATGCAGATGTGTGCCGCGTCATCAAAAGCATCTTCAGAAACCAGAGCGGCCACATGACCCCATTCAGGTAAATGGCTCTCGGATTGTTCAACGATTTTTCCCATCATTCGGATACTTTCCACAGGGTAGGCCCCAGCAGCTGTCTCAGCTGAAAGCATCACCGCGTCGGTACCATCGTAAATGGCATTGGCCACATCTGCTGCTTCAGCTCGGGTGGGGCGTGGATTATTGATCATCGACTCAAGCATTTGTGTTGCCGTGATGACAAATCTCCCGCATTCGTTGGCCATACGAATGATGCGTTTTTGAGCGGAAGGTACATCCGCGGGTGACATTTCTACACCCAAATCACCTCGCGCAACCATGACTCCATTGGTAACCCGCATAATATCCGCCAGATTTTCGAGTGCTTCTGGTCGTTCCAGTTTGGCGACAATCGGTGGTATCCGCCGACCCGGAGCCATTGCCTGCATGGTTTTACGCGCGGATTCGATATCCGCGGCTGTCTTGACAAATGAAAGTGCCACCAGGTCAAGCCCCTGGTCAAGGCCAAATTTCAGGTCCGCGATGTCTTTTGCGGTGAGGATGGGAATATTTAACCTGGAGCCAGGCAAGTTAACACCTTTATGGGATTTCAGGTCACCACCAATCAGCACCTTGGCAAAGATATTTTCCCCGTCTACTTTTGACACTTCTAATTCCAGGTTGCCATCATCCATCAGGATGTGATTGCCGGGCTCGAGGGCTTCGTGCAGTCTTGGCACATCGAACGGAATAAATGTGATGCCTTCCGGTAATTCGTGGGGCGATTCGGAGCTAAGTGCCACCTGCTGCCCGGCGACCAGCGGAAGCGGTTCCACAGCCAGTTTGCCGATGCGTAGTTTGGGGCCCTGCAAATCCATCAGAATAGCGATCGGTTTGTTCAATTCATCCGAAAGATGGCGGATGAGAGCGATGCGCTCTGCATGGTCAGTATGCGTACCATGCGAGAAATTTAAGCGAGCTACATCCATCCCAGCCAGGATCATTTGGCGAAGGCGTTCTTCAGATGAACTGGAAGGTCCGAGCGTGGCAACGATCTTGGCAAAGCGGTTCATGGTTTGCTCCTGCGGTTTATTTATGGTTCTATTTTAATCGCTTTGCGGATAAGTTGGTTGACTGGATTAGTTTTCTGTACGGTGGGGTTTTGAAACCAAGCCCAAGGCTCTTGAATGTGATACTTCCATGTATATTAAAATCTTTGTAACAAAAAGGCTGCACTGGGATGTAGTGCAGCCTTTCAGCATCTAATGAGTAGATTACTTCAACACTTTAGCAATGCGTCGCAGAGCCCAATCAAGTGTTTTCTTTTCCACGACCAATGGAGGTGCAAAGCGGATGACATTCTCGTGTGTTTCCTTGCAGAGGATGCCAAGTGCCTGAAGGGCTTCGCAATACTTGCGAGCGCCACCGGCTTCAGGATAAAGCTCGACACCAATCAACATTCCCTTACCGCGAATTTCTTTAACCTTTTTAGTCTTGATTTGGCGAAGTTTGTCCATAAAGTACTCACCAAGTTCGGTTGCCCGTTCAGCTAAATGTTCTTCGTCCAAAACTTCCAATGCAGCCAGAGCGACCGCAGAAGCAATTGGGCTGCCCCCAAAGGTGGAGCCGTGTTCACCTGGACGTAGCAGGCCCAGGATGGACTTATCAGCCAAAACGGCAGAGACCGGGTACATGCCGCCTGAAAGGGCTTTTCCGAGGCAGACCATATCAGGACGCACATTCTCATGCTGACAGCAAAGCCATTTGCCAGTACGGCAAAGACCAGTCTGGATTTCGTCGGCGATGAAGAGCACATTATGTTTCTTGCAGAGATCTGCCACACCCTGCAGATAACCCACAGGGGGCAAAACCACCCCATTCTCGCCCTGGATAGGCTCAAGCATTATGGCGCAAGTGTTTGGAGTGATGGCGGCTTCAAGTTCTTCCAGATTACCGTAGGCAACATTTTTGAATCCTGGAGTATAGGGCCCAAAGGCTTCACGGTAGAACTCTTCAGTCGAGAAAGTCACAATTGTAATGGTACGTCCATGGAAGTTACCGGCCGCAGTGATGATTTCAGCCTCAAATTTGGGAATGCCTTTGACTTCATAGCCCCATTTGCGGGCAACTTTGAGAGCAGTTTCAACAGCTTCAGCACCTGAGTTCATGGGTATGGCCATTTCATAGCCCAAGAGATCATGCAGCTTTTTGTAGAGCAGTGGCAGTTGATCATTGCGGAAAGCGCGGGATGTTAAAGCCACCTTTTTGGCTTGATCAGTCATGGCTTTGGCGATGCGAGGATGGCAATGGCCCTGATTAACCGCAGAATAAGCGGAAAGACAATCCAAATACTTCTTGCCTTCCACATCAGTAACCCAAGGGCCCTTGGCTTTGGTAATAACCACATCCAAAGGATGGTAGTTGTGCGCGCCATACTGATTTTCGAGGTCGATATATTCCTGTGTTTTCATTGTTTATCCTTTGAGTAATGTGTAGAGCACAGCCTTTTGGGCATGTAGCCGGTTGTGGGCTTCGGGGAAGATGCGTGAATGTGAGCCATCAGCCACTTCATCAGTGAGTTCGTGGTTGCGGTGAGCAGGCAGACAGTGCATCACAATCACATCATCCGCGGCTTCAGATACAAGTTGGGCATTGACCTGGTAGGGGGGGAAGACAAGTTCGCGTTTTGCGGTTTCAGCTTCCTGGCCCATACTGGTCCAGGTGTCTGTGTAGATCACCTGGGCGGCTTTCACAGCTTCATGAGGATCGGTCAGGAAACTCAATTTGGAGCCGGATTTGGCAGCAATTGGCTCTACAGTTTCGATTGCCTGCTGGGGCATGCTGTAACCATCAGGGTTGGCAATTGTGAAATTGGCTCCAAGTTTGGCGCAAATTTGCATCAGTGACACGGCAACATTATTTCCATCCCCAACGTAGGTGACATTCACGCCCTTGAGTGTGCCGAATTCTTCCATGATGGTGAGTGCATCGGCCATGGCCTGGCAGGGGTGAGAGTAATCGCTTAGACCATTGATGACTGGAATACTAGCCCATTGAGCAAGTTCAAGAACATGCTGATGTGAAAACACACGGGCTTCGATGCCCTGAACCATCCCAGAAAGTACACGGGCAACATCAGCAACCGATTCCCGTTTGCCAAGCCCGATCTCATCCGGGGAGAGGTACATGGCGTGGCCGCCAAGATGTTCCATTCCCATTTCAAAACTGACGCGAGTGCGCAGGGAAGGTTTTTGGAAGATCATTGCCAGGGTCTTGCCTTTGAGAACAGGCTCGTTGCCACCCGCAAAGTACTCTTCTTTTAGTCGGATGGCCAGTTCGAGCAAAGCTTGCAGCTCTTCCGGCGAATAATCAATGATATCCAGAAAGTCCTTGTGCATAATTCTCCTTTTTTGATCGATTATCGTATTGAGTACCTACCATCATCCAACCATTGGTAGCCTCGTTCGTGATTTTACCAGAAGGGTTTGAATTTAGACCCTGATCCAACATTATTAGCCTTTTACCAAGCGCGCTATTGCGATTGAATCCGGAGTATTGCGATTCATCGAATGAGTATTCTTACACAACCTGGGTGCAAAGAATTTCCGTTAATGAGTTGAACTAAAGATTGAACGATTCCCCCTGAAATTTTTAGTTAATTTATCGTGTGTATGCTCTTTCTAAGAGGATTACCGAGCCTGGCTAGAATATCATCTTGCAGGGCAGACATCGCAACATATCCCTTTTTGTCTGCATGATCATGTCCGCAGAGGTGCAAGACGCCATGCACAAGCAGCATTTCAAGCTCGTTTTCAAGTGTGTGGCCGCCTAATGCAGACTGTTCTAAAGCTTTCTCAATAGAAATCAGGATATCTCCCAGTACATGAGAGCCATCCTGAGGGTCATCATACTCATTGTTGAAAGAAAGCACATCGGTTACCTCGTCCATACCCCTGAATTTTCGATTGAACTTACGCAGAACCCGGTTTGTGCTGATGCGCAAAGCAATACGGTCAGAGACAGGGCGATGGCAGGCACTTAAGGAAGCATCGGCGGCTTTTTCAAGTTCAGGAAGGCTGATTTGATTACGGAATCGGTTGGCTATGCTGATTTCCAACATAATAGGCTCCTTATGGATTATGACCTGAGGGCTGAAATTTTTATTTCCTGAGTGTCTTGCTTTTGTTCCGTCCCACCTTCGGGGGTTTCTGTAGGTCTTGCCTCAGGATACTTGATGCGTGGATGATATGAACGTACAAGGGTCTCAAAGAACGAGTCCCTGATCAACTTGAGGTCGTGCAAAGTTAGATCGGTATTATCAAGCTGCCCCTGGGTCTTGTAATAATCGAATGCTCTTTGCAATAAGGCATGGATTTCTTCTTCAGTTTTAGGAGAATCGGAACGCGCGCGCGCTTCGGTGCCATCTGCTAGCATCAAGATGGCTGTTTCTTTGGACCTGGGTGCCGGACCAGGATAGGTGAATTGAGAAATATCTACTTTGGAAATATCGTTGCCGGTGTTTTCCAGGGCTTGGGAGTATTGATACCTGGTGACCATGGTGCCATGATGCTCACGAACAAAGTCAATAATTCTTCCAGGGAGGTGATACTTTCGACCGAGCGAGATGCCATCAGTGACATGCTTGATGATCGTCTGAGCGGCTTCCTCAGGTGGAAGGGTGTCGTGAGAGTCAATCTTGTCACGGCCCTGATTTTCGATAAAGAAAGAGGGATTCATGGCTTTACCGCAATCATGGTAAAGCGTACCAACACGTACGAGAAGCCGGTCAGCGCGGATCGCTTCCGCGGCCTGCTCTGCAAGGTTGGAAACAAGCAAAGAATGCTGGTAAGTTCCCGGTGCGTTTGCCAGGATAAACTGCAGGAGTGGGTGGTCAGGGCGAGAGAGTTCCATCAACTGTAAGGCCGTTGGTTGATCAAGCACTTCTGAGAAGATGAATTGGAATAGCAAGGCAAGTGCGCCCGACGCAAAACCGTTGATCATTGCAGCTGCCCCAAGAGAGATATACGCAGCTGTGTCAGTGTTCAGATCACCAAAACGCAATGAAACAAGGACGGCAGCGCCAGTCGCTAAGACCCCCAGGCCCGCAAAAGCAAATGAGCTGATACGCCGGCCTTTACTGATAATCAGAATGCCAGCAAATGAGGATAAGAGGTAATAAAGGCTTAGCTCAAGTGTCCGATCCCTGCCAAAGGTGAGTGCTACTGTCAGGATAACCGTCAAGAAAATTGCTAATGGAAAATTGAAGAGTATGCTTAGCGTCATACCGAAGGCCGCTATTGGGAAAAGGTACGGCACAACAGTTCGATTAATTACAAGAAAACGCGGGACCGCGAGAAAGATCAGGAAACTGATCGCGGTTAATACCAAAGGCTTCATATTGGTAAAATTACGGTTACGGTTCGCGTAGTAGAAGAGGTAGAGAAGCATTCCAAGCAAAAGCGTGAGCACAAGGTATCTAATCATCAGTTGGCGTAAATCGGTTTGCTGGGTCAGTTCGTATTTTTGTAGCGCTTCAAGGTCAATGGCTTTGAGCAGTTGACCACGCCGTACAAGCACTTCACCTGAGATAACCTTCTTAACAACCGGTTGGATGTTGCTTGCAGCTTGTTTTTGAGCCTGTTCAGTTAATTCCTGGCTGTAGATACTTGTGGGTGCAATTAACGGAGAAACAAGACCAATTACGATTGAATCTTGGTTTGCAGGTAAGGTGTAGGAAATTTGGGCTTTAAGATTTGCCTGTGCTTGGGTTAGACCTGATTCCCTGATGCTACCGCGCATGACGATTTCGAGAACGCGCTCAGACTCCTTGGCCACAGCAGTCCACTCATCTTCTGTTAGATTTAGAATTTTTTCAGAAAGCTCCCTATTTATTGGCGGCATAGCCAAAGCGGAAAGATCGGTAATTTTTTGATTTAAATCAGCCAATGAGTCTTTACGAACTGTTGAGATGAAATAGATTGCTTTATCAAGCTTTTCCAATTGGGCTTTGGCTATTTCAGGGTCAGGCGGTAGATAAGCTGGCAGAATACTGGCAGAAGCTTCAGATCTAGCCTGGTCTGTCAATACCTGGGATTCGAAATTTAACGAATAAGGAGCCAGGATTTCTGAACTTGCAACATCTCCTATTTCGTAATTAACTGAGTTATTACGAAAAAAATCTGGTAAGACCAGACAGGCAAATATTCCAAGACACACTAAAAACAAAACCAGAAAATGGCCTGAGTAAGAGGCTAATGTTTTTTTTCTGGTTTTAGGAACTGTCATCTTACTTACCTGGTTTATCAAGTAGTGCTTTAACGGTTTGGCTGGCGCGTTGGCTGGTAGCACGTCCGCTAAGCAGAGGGATCAGGGCTTTCATTACTTTGCCCATATCCTTGATCGATACGGCGCCTTCCTGAGAGATTACCCGTTTTACCAGTTCTTCCAATTCCCCATCGCTTAATTGTTTGGGCAGAAATGTTTCAAGGTAATCGATTTCTGCTCTTGTTTCGGCGATGATGTCAGCGCGATTGGCTTTTTCAGCATCAGCGATGGTTTCTATGCGAGTCTTGATTTCTTTCTGAATCAGAGCCTGGATTTCTGTTAAGTCAAGTTTCGATCCCTTACTCACTTCCATCAATTTACTCGCGGACATCAGCATACGCAAGACGCGTTTTTTTACCTCTTCATGCTCTTTCATGGCAGCATGTAAGAATTCCTGAAAGTTCATTGTATTTTCCATGGGCCTATTATAAAACACCTCTCCAATCAATCCTAACTAAGCTGAAAACCTTGTTACTGATTGATGGTTATGAGATCCTTGATTCCCTCAAAAATCGATTCACCCACACCTGGAACTTCCATAAGGTCCTCGAGGGTCTGGAAGGGACCGTAATCGTTACGGTAAGTCAGTATGGCCTGCGCTTTTAGTTCACCAATCCCAGGAAGTTCTATCAACTGTTCAATTGAGGCTGAGTTGATATCCAGTAATGAACCTGATTGTGAAACTTGAGTTAGCTCACTTTGTGAGTTTAAGGTGGGAATGGTGATTTTTTGTCCGTCTTTGAGAACAAGAGCCAAGTTGATTTTTCTGAGATCCGCAGTTTCTGTTGTACCTCCCCCAAGTGCAAGCGCGTCCACAAGGTGAATACCTTTTGGGACTTCATAAACCCCTGGTTTTCCAACCGCTCCGGCCAGTTCAACTTTTATGAGGTTAAGCTCCGGTGTTTTCTTTGCGGATGCGCTCGCTGTGACAGTTATAAGAGGGATTGGAGTACCTCTTTGCGGGAGTATAAAGAGCAGGATGATTCCTGAAAACAACAATCCTAGCAATATGCCCAAAAGAATGTGTTGCCAGGGCTTCATGATTTCGTAACGAAATCTTCTTTCTGCAGCATTGTCGTAAATGCGTTGATGGAAACCTCAAGCATGTCAAGACTGGGTTCGCGGGTTGAGAGTTTCTGAAGCCAAAGGTTTGGCTGCATGATGGTTTTTACGAATTTCGATTTCTCCATATTCCTGGCAGCCCATTGGATGTACTCGTAAGCAATGCCTGCTACTAAGGGCAACATGATCACGCGGGAAGCCAAACGTGCCAATATGGAAAGAGGTCCCAGTAGTGCAAAGATAAAGGTTGAAATAACCAGGAAGGTCAGTAAAAAAGAAGTGCCGCAGCGCGGGTGGCAAGTGCTCATTTTTGCAACTTCTTCTGGCGTCATGTCTACCCTCGCTTCGAAAGCGTTGATGGTTTTATGTTCTGCGCCGTGATACATGAATGTGCGCTTGATTTCTTGCATCCTGCCAACCAAGGCCAAATAGACGACAAGCACAATCAAACGTAATATGCCTTCGATCACGTTTCCCCACCAAACACCCAATCCGAGGGCTTGATCTACCTTTCCTGCGACAAAGGCTGGCAGAATAAAAAAGAGGATAACGGCCAGTGAGAGCGAAAAGAGAAGGGTAAAGAAGAGAGAGCTGCCCTCCAGTTTCTCATCTTCTCCGGTCTGGTAATTGGCAGCCTTTGTGAGCATACGCGTACCCAGTCCGAGTGCATCCCATAATCCAAAAATGCCCCTTAAAAAGGGAACTTTTGTCAATTTACTTTGATAGACAGAAGGCAAGTCTTCCTGATAAGTAACGATACTGCCATCTGGCTTACGGCATGCCATGGCGAGGTTTTTTTTGCCTCGCATCATGACCCCTTCAATAACCGCCTGACCTCCGTATGAGGGAAGGCGCAATTCAACTTCAGATTTTGGCATCATTAAGCCCTAAAACTTTCCAGGAAGCGTATGAATGCCTGAACCCCAAGTTTCCATACTGTCAGATTTTGGTGTTCGTTGGGGGAATGGATCTGATCATCTGGCAAACCAAAGCCAGTCAGCAATGATTTGACCCCCAAGGCTTTTTGCATAGTTGTTGCCACAGGGATGCTACCACCTTCACGACGGTAGGTAACAGGTCTTCGCCAGGTTTCTTCAAGCGCTTTTGCCAGATTTTCTGCACCTGGGGCTTCGCTTGCCAGGTAAGCAGGGCCGCCAGCATGTTTGTAGAATGTTGCTCGAACAGTCTCAGGTACCAGGCTTGCAATGAAACGCTGGGCTTTCATATAAATGATTTCCGGGTCTTGATTGGGCACCAGGCGGCAGGAAATTTTGGCTTTCGCGTAGGCAGGAATGATGGTTTTTGCGCCTTCACCAATGAAACCAGAATAAAGGCCGTTCACATCCAGGGTTGGGCGGGCACCAGCTCTTTCATTGGCGCTGTAACCTGCTTCGCCGAAGAGTTTTGGTGCACCAGAAAATTTGAGGAAACCTTCATCCGCATTTGCGTGAGAAGCTAGTTTTTTCCGTTCTTCTTCATCAAGAGGCAGAACATTGTCATAGAAACCTGGGATGGCAATAGAACCATCCGGGTTATGCAGTTTAGCGATAATCTGGGCCAACACATTGGCAGGGTTGGCAACCACTCCGCCAAAAAGCCCCGAGTGCAAATCAGCAGACGGACCGTCGATGCGAAGTTCGAAATAGATCAAGCCACGAAGACCGTAGGTGAGCGTAGGCAGATCTTTGGCAATCATGCCGGCATCCGGGTTTAGCACCATGTCGCAAGCCAACAATTCTTTATGCTCGTGGATAAAAGAATCCAAGCTCGGAGAGCCAATTTCCTCTTCACCTTCCAGAAGGAATTTGATATTCAAGGGTAATCCACTGGTCTTAAGCACAGCTTCCATGGCGAAAATTGCTGCCATGACCTGACCTTTCATGTCAGAAGCACCCCGAGCATAGAGTTTGTCATCCACAATCGTTGGTGTGAAGGGGTCAGTTCTCCATTCGTTAATTGGATCGGCCGGTTGGACATCGTAATGTCCGTAAATAAGCAATGTTTTGGCAGCCTCGCCGCCTTTGTTGAATTCAGCGTAAAGAATGGGATGGACCTTTGTCTGGAAGGTTTGAACTTTATCAGCCCCCAGACCTTCAAGGTATGAACTAAGATAATCACAGGCAGCCTGAATATCCCCTTTACGCTGCGGTTCTGTAGAAATTGAGGGGATGCTGAGCAGGTGGATGCATTCTTTCATTTTTTCGTCGTAATGTGCGTCAAACCAACTTAGTGCGGAATCGTTATTTTTCATTTTCTACTTTCCTCAGTGCAAGATTCTAAATATTATATGACATACAAAGGTCATTCATGATAGCATTTATTTCGTAATTATAAATGTGGAGAAAATTAATCAATGAAAAAAGAACATCGAAAATTGGTAATCATTGGCGCAGGCCCTGCTGGACTTACTGCTGGCATCTATGCTGCCCGGGCAGAACTGAAGCCATTACTCTTTACGGGGATGGTGCTTTATGGTCAGGCTTCCGTAACTGAAACAATCGAAAACTATCCCGGTTTTCCAAAAGGGATTGGAGGCAACGATCTGGGGCAGACGTTTCAGGAGCAAGCTGAAAGGTTTGGAACAGATATCGAATATTCACAGGTCGATTGTCTGCATCTTGGCGTTCGTCCATTTGAAGTGTCAACTTACGGAAAGATTATTTCCGCAGATGCGATCATCCTGGCTACTGGCGCGGATAGTCGCAAATTAGATGTACCTGGTGAAGTAGAGTACACTGGCAGGGGTGTTTCTTATTGCGCCACTTGTGACGGTTGGTTTTATAAAGACAAGGATATTCATGTAGTAGGTGGGGGAGATAGTGCCATACAAGAGGCGATTTTCCTGACCCGATTTGCCAAGAGTGTCACTATTATTCATCGCCGCGATACTTTACGGGCTGGGGCTTTACTCGAAAGACGAGCCCGATCAGACCCCAAAATCAGTTTCCTTTGGAATTCGGTCGTTAGGAAAATTGAGGGGGAAGAAAAGGTAAGGTCGCTAGTGATTGAGGATCTCAACACGCACGAAACCAGAAGCATACATAGCGATGGTGTGTTCATTTTTATTGGACATACCCCAAATTCGGAACTTTTCAAAGATCAGTTGGCTATGGCTGAAGACGGGACTGTTTTGGTGGATAAGACCTTCCAGACCAGTATTCAAGGTGTATTTGCGGCGGGTGAAATTTGCGATCCATACTTTAGACAAGTTGTCACTTCAGCTGGAATGGGAGCTGCTGCTGCCATCTCGGCTGTGCGCTATCTCGAAGAAATGGAATGCAAAAATTCCTAATCTCATGATGAATTTTTATTCTCATCACGATTAACCAATAAACAACCCCAGAAGAATCTGGGGTTGTTGTTTTAGGAAGTCAAGATATCAAAGATTCAAGCGGGGGTTTTGGAACAATTGCGGAAATGATTACCCACCTTGACCGGATAAAAACGCCATCATAGCGGTTTCCCCTGCTAATTGTGCCAGTTTTGGTGTGTTTTCAATCGCTTCTTTGAGCGACATGGACTCTTGTTTGAGTTCAAGCACAAAGTCAAAGCCAGCATTAGTAGACTGGTCAGATCTAAGTTGGCTGCTACCTACAATGGCAATCACTGGTACACCACATTTTTTAGCCTGTGCGGCGATCCCTACAGGGGCTTTACCGTAGAGTGATTGTTCGTCCAAACAACCTTCGCCGGTAATTACCAAATCAGACCTGCGAATATGCTCCACAAAATGGAGCATATTTAAGATGGTTTCAATCCCCGGTTGAATTTCTGCCCCACAAAACGATAGCAGCCCAAAACCCAGCCCTCCTGCTGCACCTGCTCCAGCAAAATTTGAGAAATCCTTGCCACTTGCAAGTTTTACGAGGTTTGCGAGGTGCTTAAGCCTCTTTTCAAGTAGATCCAAATCTTCAGGACGAGCACCTTTTTGCCTCCCAAATGTGAATGACGCACCATTTGCGCCACAGAGTGGATTATTCACATCGGTTAAGGCAGTGATTTCAACTTGGCGCACTCTCGGATCTAATCCATCCAAGCGTATGGACTTCAATTCGGCCAGACCCGCTGCCCCTGGTCCAACCTCCTGTCCCGTTTTGCTAAGAAACGAAACACCCAGGGCTTGTGCCATGCCGACACCACCATCATTAGTGGCACTACCCCCAAGGCCGATCAATATACGCGTGCAACCATGCTCAATTGCTGAAAGCAAGATTTCACCGGTTCCAAAAGTACTGGTATGGAATGGATCCCGATTGACCTCTGGGATCAATGTCAACCCGGAAGCAGATGCCATCTCAATGATCGCCTGATTACCTGGAAGGATGCCATAGCGCGCCGTTAGTTTTTGCCCAAGTGGACCGCTTGCAGGGACCGTCTTAAAAATACCACCAAGCCCATTCACTAACGCTTCGACTGTGCCTTCGCCCCCATCAGCTACTGGCAGAACTTCGATACTTGCATCCGGTTGTACTCGTAAAATACCTGCCCTGACGAAGCCAGCGATTTCGAGTGAAGTTGCTGACCCCTTAAAGGAATCCATGGCAATGAGAATGCGGGTTTTTTTTTGAGGATTCAAATCAACCTCGAGAGACTCTGAATATTAACGCAATTCTGGGGAGCGAATTGCTTTGAATTGAGGGGATCAACCATCAGAACCTGAAAGGCCCAATCAGATCCTAAGCAACCAACAAGAACCAAACCACTGTGTTTAAGGGGTTGGAATCTGGCCAGTGCCAATCCAACTGAACACACGCTTCTCGCTCAGGAGTCCTGCTTCTTCATAAACCGGGTTGGCAGCATCGGTGTTGATTTGCCTGGCAACTGAGACTGACCACTGGATGATGTGTGGGGTAGCGTCCTGAGGTTTGAAAGCCAGGGGAACGGTGAATTTGGTATCAGTGGCATATTCAACCAGGATTTTTTCTTCTGTTGAAGTCAAGTCCTGAACGGTCACACGATATTTTTCATTCGCGCGCAGGTTGGCGACGCTTGCCCATTGTAACGTGACCGTTTCTACTTCCGCCCCAAATGAAGACCCAGAGGCCGGCAGAAGAAGGTTAGGCGCGGGGTATGGCGGCATTGGTGTGGCTGTTGGTGTTGGACCGGGGGTTGGAAGCCGGTCGCAAAGCGGAATGATATACGTTTGACCACTAATAATCGTATCGTTGGTCATCTGATTGTATTCCATAATCGCTGTGTGGGACACGTTGTACTTGGCAGCCAAACCAAACAAGGTGGTATTAGAGTCAGCAACCTCAGGGATGGTATTGTCACAGTCTGGTGCAAAAGTGGGTGTGGCTTCGGTCGTAGCCGTCGGTATCGGTGATGGTGTGAAGGTTGGCATGGGAATCAAAATTGTCGTTCCAGCAGCCCCAAGTGTGCAAGCTGTGTCGAGTTTATTCTGGATGATGATCGCATCCACTGAAATATTATATTGAGCGGAGAGTCCCAAACATGTATCTTCGTTTGTCAGCGTATGAGGAATGGGTGGAAGAGGGGTCCAGGTAGGCAGCGGCGGTGGGGCCAAGGTTTCTGTAGGTGTAGCTGAAGCAGCCATCGTTCGTGTAACGGTCGGGGTCATTGCTTCAAGAGCCCGTGCGTCCTGTAAGGGTTTGAGAAAAGCAAAATAAGCAAGCAGCCCAAGCAAAGCCAGGATCAGAACCGCAAAACCGATGGCGGCAGGTAAGCCCATGCGTACCTCAGAAGGTTGCCGCGGTTGGATACTGCTATTCTTGCTTAGCTGCGCGTTTGCGTTTAACTGTGTTCCGCATACCAGGCAACGACTGGCATTAGAAGCAAGGCGGGTGCCGCAAACAGGGCAAATTTTGTTGGGAGAGGAAGTTTTTAAGATTGTTTTTTTCATTCGCTAATAAGGTCAGGGGCTTTGATAGAATTCCTATAATGACAAGTATGTATATACACATCCCCTTTTGTAGGAGCAGATGCGCATATTGTGATTTTATCACGTATGCCGGTAAGGAAGATTTGCTTGAAAGCTATATCGACTCTCTTTTGGCTGAAATTCGGATTGTGTCCTCCAGGCTTTCTTTGGATGAAAAACGAATTGACACAATTTACCTGGGGGGTGGAACACCTTCACTGCTCAGGCCAAGTCAGGTTGAAGAGATTCTAAAAGAAATCCAGGGTCAATTTCTTCTTAAAGATACTGCCGAAATTACCTTAGAGGCGAACCCTGGCACGACAACGTTTCATAACATGGCTGGTTATTGGGCTGCGGGGATAAATCGTCTCAGTTTTGGAGCTCAGAGTTTTAATAATTGGGAATTGAAAGCCTTAGGTCGCATTCATCGCCAGGAAGAGATAATGAGCGAACTCGCGGCAGCCAGGAAGGCTGGATTCAGCAACATCAGTCTGGACCTCATCTATGGATTGCCCGGACAAACTTTGGCTGGATGGACTCGAAATCTCAAGAAAGCATTAGCTGTGGATGTACCGCATCTTTCCATGTATGCCCTGATGCTTGAAGAAGATACCCCGCTTTTCCGTTCGGTTCAAGAAGGAGTAGTTAGCCTTCCGGATGATGACCTGGTAGCAGATATGTTTGACGCCGCCAGATTGCTTCTACAGCAGGCTGGTTGGCGGCATTATGAGGTTTCGAACTGGTCGAAAACAACTCAAACTGAGTCTGTCCATAATAAGGCTTATTGGAAGAACCACAACTGGTTGGGATTAGGGGTAGCTGCGCATAGCAACATAGGTAACTTTCGCTTTTCAAACACTGATACTATTGAGACTTATATTCAGAGAATTAACGAATACAACGTTAATAACTTCTCGTTCATTACCTCACCGGCTCAGAACTGGCAGACTGAAAACGATCCTTTGACAGAAATGCGCGAGACCATGATGTTGGGTTTTCGCTTGCTTGAAGAAGGGATTGATCTGGAGGCCTTTAACCACAGGTTTGGAGTGGATGCTGAAATCTTGTTTTCCAAAGAAATTGCTTACCTGACAAAGCGGGGCCTAATCGAAAAAAGTACCGTGGAGGGGACTTCACGGCTAAGATTATGCAAGCATGCAGTTGGCATTGCCAACCAGGTCTTTAAGGAATTTGTCTGAGGTAGAAAGATTCAGTCCAAAGCCTCAGGTATGATATCCGCGACAGAATTAAAAACATACTTGGGTTGGTAAGGGTATTTGTTTAGCATACTCTCGGTTGTAACCCCCGAAAGCACCAAGATCGTTTCTAAACCACCAGTAATACCGGCTACTACATCCGTATCCATGCGATCGCCAACCATGATTGAACTTTCAGAGTGTGCATCCATATGGTTCAAGGCCAGGCGCATCATCAGGGCGTTTGGTTTGCCAATAAAATAGGGTGATATGCCGCTTGCTCTTTCAACGAGGGCGGCCATGGCGCCACATGCAGGAACCAGTCCATTTTCAGATGGTCCATTTGCATCAGGATTTGTGGCAATGAACTTGGCACCAGCCTGAATCAGACGGATGGCAACGGTGAGCTGATCCACACTGTACTGATGGGTTTCACCAAGAACTACATAATCCGGGTTGGTTGAGGTCTGGATGTAACCAATGGCATGGATGGCTTCAGTCAGGCCAAGCTCACCAATTACAAATGCAGTTCCATTTGGTTTCTGTTTGTTCAAGAAAGCAGCGGTTGCCAACGCAGATGTGTAGATCTTATTCTCTGGTACATTCAGTCCATTAAGCTGTAAACGATGTGCCAGATCGCGCGTGGTGTAGAGTGGATTGTTCGTTAGAACAAGGAATTTGCGCTTCTGGTCTATCAGTTTCTGTATAAACAGGTCTGCGCCAGGAATTAGTTTTTTTCCGTGCACAAGCACGCCATCCATATCAATCAAATATGCCTTTTTTGTCTTTTGCATCTTAACCTTCAGTGATTATCAAAAACGCTGTCGACATGATTGTACATGATATCCGTTAACAATAGATGAACTCTTTATTCGTACAAAGAAAATTCCTCACCCGAAGTTTGAGAAT
>CAYMNM010000020.1:0-25089 GCA_964391795.1 uncultured Anaerolineaceae bacterium
CACCGTGCGCAGGGTTTGACCTTTAGGTCTCAGGTTTAACCTGTGGTCAGCCTAACGACGTCGGATTACGCTCTGCGAAGGTGAACCGTAAATTTTCTTTCTGGGGCACTCCTACCAAGCTACCAGACGGATCCTATCCTTGGTTGGGGATAACCGCGAAGGAAAACTCACCGCTTACGCAGAGTTCGCCATTCACCGATCCCTCTCCCCGAATGAAATAAAAGGGCGGGCGCTTCTGTTTCAACTCGCAGCTGAAGTCAACCCTGTCTCCAGGGAGCACTTTTCTTCGGAAGCGCACCTTATCCATGCCGGTGTAATAGGGGGTGCTGTCATTGCCCTTTTGCAGGAAGAGCGCGCAGCAAGACTGGGCGAGCATCTCGCAGAGGATCACCCCGGGCACGATCGGATTGCCCGGAAAGTGCCCCTGCAGAAACCATTCGTCCCCCCGAATGGTGTATGAACCCGTGGCATGCGTTTCATCAAGCGCGGAGGCTTGATCCACCAGCAGCATCGCGTCGCGGTGGGGAAGAATCTCTTTTAAAGCTTCCTGATTCATCCTACCTGCTAACTTTGTTCTACTTTACGAAATGCGACCGCAGCATTATGACCACCAAAACCAAGGGAGACTGAGAGCGCGGCCTTGAGGTCTGCTTTTCTGGCTTGGTTGGGGACGTAATCCAGATCGCATTCAGGGTCTGGTTCTTTGTAGCCGATTGTGGGAGGGGCAATGCCTTCCTTGACAGCCAGAATGCTTGCGATAGCTTCAACCGCACCGGCTGCACCCAACATGTGTCCGGTCATCGACTTTGTGGAGCTGACCAAAGCGCGGTAGGCGGATTCGCCGAGTGCTACTTTAATGGCCTGGGTTTCAGTCTTATCGTTGATGGGTGTGCTGGTGCCATGGGCATTGATGTAAAGGCCATCACCGCTGGCAACCCCAGCTTCGTTCAAGGCCTGAGACATGGCTGCCGCAGCTCGCGAACCATCTGGCAAGGAGGCCGTGATGTGGAAGGCATCACAAGTGTTTCCGTAGCCGGCAACTTGAGCGTAGATATTTGCGCCACGTGCCAGGGCGTGTTCGTAGTCTTCCAGAACCAAAACGCCGGCTCCTTCACCCATCACAAAACCATCCCTGCGTTTATCAAATGGGATCGAACTGTCCAATGGATCGTTACGCGTAGAAAGCGCCATACTGGAGGTAAAGCCAGCTACAGACAGCGG
Organism: uncultured Anaerolineaceae bacterium; assembly: GCA_964391795.1. Taxonomy (GTDB): domain Bacteria; phylum Chloroflexota; class Anaerolineae; order Anaerolineales; family Anaerolineaceae; genus Mesolinea. The sequence goes on from CAYMNM010000020.1 coordinate 1,222, forward strand.
CAATATGCTTGCCTCAGTTCCTCCCGCAAGGATGACATCCGCGTATCCGTGCGCGATGCAACGGAAGGCTTCACCAATCGAGTGGGTGCCTGTAGCGCAGGCGGTCACAATCGGCAGGCATGGGCCTTTGGCGTTGAAGCGAATGGCAACCTGACCCGCCGCGATGTTGGAAATCATCATCGGGATCATGAAAGGAGAAACCCGCCGCGGCCCATTATTCAGCAACTTCTGGGTCTCGTTCACCATGGTGGCCAAACCCCCGATGCCGGAACCGATGTACACACCGAAGCGGTCATGGTCAAACTCCTGCAACCCGCTATCTTCCATGGCTTGCGTAGCACTGCCGATGGCGAATTGCGTGAAGAGATCAGTTCGGCTGATATCCGCTTTTTCCATGTAGAGTGAAGGGTCAAAGCCTTTAACTTCCGCGGCAATCTTCACTTTGAAATCGGTGGTATCAAAACGGGTGATTTCATTAATCCCGCAGTGGCCTGCAATTAGATTTTCCCAAAATTCTGTGACCGTGTTGCCGAGGGGCGTAATGGCTCCAAGGCCGGTGATAACAACTTTTCTCATGCGTTTTCTATCCTTTCAGTAGCAGGGACTGAATTCTTAGAAGCCTGGGCAAGCTCTGCATCCAGAGTTGTCAAAAGCTGGGGTACTGTAACAAGTTCGGTGACCTTCCAGGCGTTTGCCCCCGCAAAAACCAGGCCTTCACTTGCATCACCAGAAAGGGAGAGCAGCAAGGCATCGGCGATGCAATAAGGGCTTTGGTCCCGTTGGCAGGTAATAATGCAGTGGTAGCGACAGACTTTGGGGTGTCTTTCTCCCGCATCGACAGAACGAACAAAAGGGTTGGCAATCGCGCGGCCGGGCATACCGACCGGACTATTAATAATCTCCAGATCCTCAGGTTTACAGTTTATGTAGGCTTGTTTAAAGGGCAAAGGTGCGTCACACTCCAGGGTGCCAACAAAGCGCGTAGACATCTGAACCGCAGCCGCCCCAAGCGAGAGGAAACGGTAAACATCTTCACCGCTGTAAATACCACCACCAGCGATGACAGGTATTTCCACACCAGCACTCTCTTTGAGTTGTCTGGTAAAGCTCAAAACTTCAAGCAGCAAATTCTCAAGCTGAAAGGTTGGGTCGGAGATCTGTTCTGGTTTGAAGCCCAGGTGCCCACCAGCAAGCGGTCCTTCAAGGACGAAGGCATCGGGGTAACGGTTATGCTTTTCTTTCCACCAGCGGCAAATTAGCGCGGCGGCTTTGGCAGATGAGATGATGGGGACGAGTTTGATGGGGGAGCTTGCGGGGATAAACTCCGGCAGTTTGAGCGGTAAGCCTGCCCCGGCAAAGATAAAATCCGCGCCTTCTTCCGCCGTGGCTTTACAAAGAATCTCAAAATCGCGCAAAGCCACCATGATGTTTACCCCAATGGCTCCATCGCTAAGGGAACGTGCCAGGCGAATTTCTTGCCTTAAGGCCTCGCTCGATGAGAGGTTTTTACCTTTGTAACGGGGCGTACCATTCACGCAGGCGGCCGAAATGACGCCCACGCCGCCCTGCTTGGCTACCGCTGAGGCAAGGCCAGCAAGCGAAATTCCAACCCCCATTCCACCTTGAACAAGGGGTAGAGGGATTGTTTTATCACCTATCACCAGCGGGCCAAAGGCTTTTAAGCCTGGGTATTGATCGCCTGGCTTCATAGACTTAAACCTCCATCCACAGTGATTACCGCCCCAGTGATATATGCAGCCGCGTCGCTAGCCAAAAAGGCAGCTAAAGCAGCTACATCTTCAGGGGTACCTAAACGTTTTAGAGGGATATTTTCCAGATAGGCTTGCACTTTATCCTGCGGGAGAGCATCGGTCATGTCGCTCTGAATATAGCCTGGGGCAATGGCATTGCATGTGACCCCGCGCGAGCCAAACTCCTTGGCTACAGACTTGGTTAGCCCCAGAATCCCTGCCTTGGCAGCAGCATAATTAGCCTGGCCGGCGTTGCCATTAAGCCCGACGATGGACGAGATATTGATAATGCGTCCGCTGCGCTGCCTGATAAAATGCATCGCTGCCGCGCGGATCATGTGATAAGTGCCATATAGATTGGTTTCGATGACGGCGGTGAAATCAATTTCCTTCATCATCGGCAAAAGCGTATCGCGCACAATGCCGGCATTATTTACCAGGATGTCCAGACTGCCAAAATCGCGGATGACGTCTTTGGTTGTTTGGTTTGCAGCAAGCTCCTTGGCTACATCGCAGCAATAGGCTTCTGCTTTTCTACCCATTTGACGGATGATTTCACAAGTTTCCTGGGCAGCCTGATTCTGGCTTGAATAAATGATGGCAACATCCGCCCCAGCAGAAGCCATTGCAATGGCAATCGCTTTGCCGATGCCCCGTGACCCTCCGGTCACCAGTGCCGTTTTACCGCTAAGCATATGCTTGTGTCCGAGCGAACTGAGCGATGGCCTCTTGAAAACCTTCAAGAGTTTCAGAATTGATGATCTTCACGTTCGGGTTTATCTTGCGGATCAGGCCGCTGAGCGTGCCACCTGCTCCTACCTCCACAAAGGCAGTGATGCCCTCTGCTATCATATTCTCGATCGATGTTTGCCACCGCACGGGATGATTCACTTGCCTGGAGAGCGCGGCTTTAAGATTCTTACCGTAAGGTCGAGCGGTTTGGTTGGAATAAACCGGAATTTCTGGTGCCCGCAGCTTGTAACGACCGAGAACTTTAGAAATTCTCTCAGCGGCTTTGTCCATAAAGGGCGTGTGGAATGCCCCACTCACTTTGAGGGGGATGACCCGTCCGCCGTTTTCGCTTACGCGTTCGGCAAAGATTTTGAGCTGCTCAATATCGCCAGCCACAGATAATTGGCCGGGGCAGTTGTAGTTGACCGGGAAAACCCCGCCCACTTCCTGACACAAGGCTTCAATTTGTTCATTGGCCATCTTGAGGACCACAACCATGCTGCCAGGTTTATCCTGTGAAGTCGCATGCATAAAATCGGCACGTTGACAGACGAACTTGAAACCTTCATCTTCACTAAAGCTGCCTCCAAAAGAGAGCGCTGTGACCTCACCCAGAGAGAAGCCGGCCAGAAGCGAAGGAACAAGGCCTCGTGAGCGCAGTGCATGGGCTGCTGCCAGTCCAACCGCAAAAAGGCAGGGTTGCGCGTTGAGCGTGAGGGCAAGATCTTCGGGTTTACCTCCGAAACAGAGTTCTTTAAGGCCCGGCCGCAATTTATCCAGGCGGTCAAATACCGCTCGAAAAATTTCAGAATTTTCATAGAGGTTTTGCCCCATACCCGGGTATTGGGCGCCTTGCCCAGAAAATACAAATGCTAATTTATCCATTGACTAGCTCGCTTTAAGAGGATTTCTGCCTCTTCACAGACTTCACGGATTATTTCTGCGGCAGGTTGTTCTTTGTGGACCAAGGCGGCACACTGACCTGCCATAAAGCAGCCTCTTTTATCATCACCTTCCATTACGGCAATCCGCAATGCCCCTGAACCTTTAGCTTCCAGGTCTTCGTTAGAAATTGTGGAGTCGTACTCCCACTTGGAATATTCCATGGAGAAGTGTGATTTGAGGGAACGAACAGGGTGCCCAAGCCGGCGACCGGTTGCGATCGTATCGATATCCTGGGCTTGAATGACCCGTTTTTTATAGTTAGGGTGCACGTGACATTCATCAGCTACCAGAAAGCGTGTGCCCATTTGTACACCTGCCGCGCCGAGCATCAGGGCTGCGGCCATGCCGCGCCCATCCGCAATACCACCGGCTGCCAGCACAGGGATTGAGACTGCGTCGCAGACCTGGGGCACAAGCACCATCGTCGTCAAATCGCCCACGTGACCGCCCGATTCCCCACCCTCGGCAACCACGGCTGTGGCTCCACGCTTCGCCATAATTTTGGCTACCGCGACGGAAGGTACAACTGGCAAGACCTTGATGCCGGCATCAAGCCAATCCTTCATATATTTGAGCGGTGTTCCCGCGCCTGTGGTCACCACGGGCACACCCAAACGGATAACAGCCTGGGCTACTTCATCCGCGAAGGGGCTAAGAAGCATTACGTTGACGCCGAAGGGCTTGGAGCTTAGGCTACGCAGTTTGGCAACTTGCGCCTCAAGCCACCCAACGTCAGCATTCATGGCACCGATTATGCCCAGGCCGCCACCGTTGCTTACTGCTGCCGCAAGCGAGGCATCGGCCACCCAGGCCATGCCCCCTTGCAGAACAGGATAGGTGATGTCGAGCAGCTCACATAACTCGGTTTTGATCATCAAATGGCTCTAGGATTTCTCGACCAGAGCTACAACATCGGCGATGGTTTTCATTTGTTCAGCGCTGTCGATGGTGATGCCGAAGGTTTCTTCGAGGGTCATTACCAACTCTGCTTTATCAAGGGAGTCAAGTTTGAGGTCATCAAAGGTGGTTTCAGGTTTAACCGTGGAAACATCCAGGTCACGTCGGTCCGCAATCAGTGCTACTACTTTGTCAAAAGTGTTCATTTTTTATCTCCTGTAAATTTTTTTTGGGATGATTACTCAGAATGGGATAAGCCCCATCTAAACACACAGGCGCCTGAGGTTAAACCCCCACCAAAGGCAGAAAAAGCAAGGATGTCGCCAGGTTGGAAACGGCCTTCGCGCGAAGATTCATCCAAGAGGATGGGAATACTCGCAGCGGATATGTTCCCGAGGCGGGCAATATTGGTAAGAAATTTTTGCGGAGCAAGCCCAAGCCGCGGAATAGCGGCATTAATGATGCGCATGTTAGCTTGATGCGGAAGCACATAGGTGATGTCTTCCATCTGAAGATTGGCCTGAGCGATCACGTCGCGCAGATCTTGAACCAGCGAGCCCACTGCGAATTTAAATACTTCTTGGCCATCCATAGAAACGAAAGGATTTACTGGATGGTAGGCCGAAAAGGGGCTGTTGCCCATGCGGCCTGCCAGGAATAAGGCCTTTTCGTCACCTTTGGCGCTTATTTTGATGGAAAGCAGATCGTCGCCTGGGCCAAGGACTGCCGCGCCGGCTCCATCACCAAAGAGCACACAGGTGGTTCTATCAGTCCAGTCGACGATGCGCGACATGGCCTCTGCGGCCACGATAAGCACATGCTTAACACGTTGTCTCGCGTAATAACCGGCTGCGATATCCAGGGCATAAATGAAGCCTGTGCAGGCGCTATTGACATCGAACGCCGCACAATTAGCCCCCAAGGTTGATTGAATCATGCAAGCTTGGGAGGGGATGATGGTGTCGCCGGTAAGGCTGGCACAAATAATCAAATCCAAATCTTGAGGGGTAAGCCCAGCTTGTTTGAGGGCTGCGGTGGCTGCCTGCACACAGAGATCAGTTAAGGTTTCAGTGGTGCAGACACGCCGCTCGAGTATACCGGTACGGGATACAATCCACTCATTGGAGGTTTCCAGAAAAGTGCCTAGCTGCTCATTGTTGATTGTTTTGGAGGGTAAAGCACTGCCTGTGCCTATAATCGCAAATCCCATTTTTCATACTCCGATTCAGATTTTTTCACAAAGAAATTTCTTAATTTCGTGATCCCCTGAATCAGAACTTCTTTTTCCTTCTCATCCATGCCCTCGGCAACAGCCATGACCATCTGACGGTGGAAAAATGCATGGACAGTGTCCATCTTCTGACCTTGTTCGGTTAATTTAGCGTAGACGACGCGGCCATCCATTTCGTCTTTATGCTTTTCTACGTAGCCTTTTTTCTGCAGTTTGTTGATCTGAACTGTGACGGAGGGTAGGGCGACATCCAGATCCAGGGCGATTTCGCTGATGGTACGCCCTGCCTCGCCGGATTTGCCAACCGATTCGATCACATGCAGCTCGCTGAGACTTAAATCTCCGCCGCTACCGGATTGAAGCATGAGCTCTTCCACTTTGAGGATATTCCAAAATGTTTCAACCAGTAGATCGTTCAGTTCTTGTGCAAAGGTGTCCATTGAGCTTCCAAATCTAATACTTAGTTAGTCTAAGTAAATAAATATAATGTGAATTGGAATCATGTCAATACAATTTGGCCAAAAGCAAGATCAATCGCAAGAATTGATTTTTCTCGTCCAAAGGAGCAATTGTGGATGTTGTGAAGTATCTTTTACCAAACGTTAACTAAGATCAGGGTGGAACTGAAAAGAAAAGCGCAGATCTTGCGTGAAACAAGTAGAAGAGAATAGCACACATCGGACTGAGGGTAGCTGCCGGGGGATTATTGAAACTCGGATAATAATGGATCTTAGGCGAAGATGAATTCTCTGATATTTTTGATGGCCCTTTTAGGGCCTCTGGTGATTTACTGAGCGTACAGATCTTAACATAGGGCACAGTTTTTAGCGCAGATTCCTCGAAAATGATTGATCCTGATTAGGCGGAGGTCCCCATTTCATTAAACGACGTGGTGGGTGAAGGCTTTCTGCGCGGTTTGGCAAATACTGAAGATGCACGATGGAGACACTGGGTCCAGGCCGTGCGCAGGATTTGATCTTTAGGTCTCAGGTTTAACCTGTGGTCAGCCTAACGACGTCGGATTACGCTCTGCGAAGGTGAACCGCAAATTATCATTCTTTGTCGCTCCACCCAAGCTGTCGGCAATAAAGTGCTCGATCTGGGGTTAAGCACAAACCTTAAATTCGCGAGACCGATAAAAAAAGGAAAGTAGGCTTATATTTGAGCAATTCTCACTGAATTGACTCCCTCTTAATCCAAGATCTTTTGGTAAAATAAGTTGCTTTGGTATTAATACCAGGCAATCGCAATACAACTGTAGAAAATCGTCTGATCCCCTTGCAATGAATCGGGAGTGATGATATATTTATAGTTCGCCCTCAATGAGGGCTAGTTTTATGTGTATTTGACAATCTAAGAATGGTACCGCGTGGGCAGAAAGCTACACAGGGAACATTAACTGGGTTGTGCGGAGATGATGCAGCTTGCCCAACGCTGACAGTCTCGCAAGAGTAATTCGATAACAGGAGAATAGTATGTTTAAAGGGCTTATTGGAAGAAAGATCGGGATGACCCAGATCTTCGACAGCAACGGTGCCGCAATTCCGGTGACATTGCTCGAAGCTGGGCCATGTTTTGTTTCCCAGGTCAAGACGGACAAATCTGACGGCTACAATGCTGTTCAGCTGGCGTTTGGCGAAGTGAAACCTAACCGCATTACCCAGGCAGAACTCGGCCACCTCAAGGCCAACAACCTCCCCCCAGTTCGCGTTTTGCGCGAATTCCGCACCAAAAAAGTTGACGAAATCAAAGCCGGCGACGAATTGAAAGCAAATCTCTTTGCTATGGATGAATACGTTGACATTATCGGCACAACCAAAGGTAAAGGCTTGGCCGGCGTCATGAAACGGCATGGCTTCCATGGTGCACAACGCACCCATGGTCAGTCAGACCGTCAGCGCCATGCTGGTTCCTCTGGATCCACAACGACTCCTGGTCGTGTTTATAAAGGCAAGAAGATGGCCGGGCGAATGGGCAATGCTCGGGTTACTTCTTCCCATATGCGCGTTGCGATGGTGGATGCTGAACGCAATCTGATCGCGGTTCACGGTCCCGTTCCAGGCCCCAAGGGTGGCACAGTGGTCATCAAAGAGGCCCGCAAGCAGTAATGCTTGGGTGAATGGAGAATAGCATGAAAACAGACGTTTTTAACTTAAAAGGTGAAAAAGCAGAGTCCATTGAATTGCCCGAAGAAATTTTCGGCGCCAAAGTCAATGTTGATCTGATGCATCAGGCTTACCAACGCCAGATGGCTAACGCCCGCTTGGGCACCCACAGTACCCAGCGCCGCGCGGAAGTCTCTGGTGGTGGTGCAAAGCCCTGGAAGCAAAAAGGTACCGGCCGTGCCCGTCAGGGTTCCCGCATCTCAGCCCAATGGGTTGGTGGTGGACGTATCTTTACCCCCAAACCCCGGGATCACTCCCTGGATATGCCCAAGAAGATGCGCCACGCTGCGTTGCGCTCTGCTTTGACTGTCAAAGCCAATGAGCAGCAGCTGGTCTTCGTCAAAGACCTCAATATGAGCCAACCCAAATCTTCTGATCTTGCCAAGGCCGTCAAAACCCTGGCTGGCGAAGGCCGCACACTCATCCTGGTTGCGAATAAGGGCGAAGCCAATGCAAATGCCATCAAGAGCGGTCTGAATCTTGCCAAAAGCCAAATGCTGATGGCGAGTTACGTTAACATACGCGATTTGATGCGCTCTGAAAAAGTCATTATCCCGCTTGACTCGCTCGACGTGCTCAAGACCATTCTGGGATAGGAAGGTAAAGCAGAATGAAAAGCTCTATTTTTGAAGTCCTGCGCCGTCCCGTGGTTACTGAAAAGTCTAACTATCAGGCCAGTAAACTGCGCCAATATGTTTTCGAAGTTGTGGCAGATGCCACGCGCGAAAACGTAAAGACCGCTGTTGAAACTGCTTTTGATGTGGATGTTGTGCGCGTGAACATTGTCAATCTTCCTGCCAAATCAACCCGCAGCAGCAAGACCCGCCGTCTAACGATCCGAAAACCTGGCGTCAAGAAAGCCATCGTGACGTTGCAGGAAGGGCAAACCATTCCGATTTTTGAAGGAGTTGGATAATGGCCGTCAAAATTTACAAAGCAAAAACAAATGGCCAGCGACACAAAACTGGTTATACGTTTGAAGAAATTACTAAAGACCGCCCTGAACGTAGCCTGATCGTGGCCAAAACCATGTACGCGGGCCGCAACTCACAGGGTCGTGTTACTGTGCGTCATCGCGGAGCCGGCGTTAAGCGCCAAATCCGTTTGATTGATTTCGTTCGCAATAAGACCGGCATTCCAGCCAAAGTATCAGCGATCGAATACGATCCTAACCGCACCGCTCGTTTAGCCCTTTTGGTTTACGCTGACGGTGAAAAACGCTATATCATCGCTCCTGTGGGTGTAAAAGTGGGTGACAGCCTTGTTGCCAGTGCAACAGCTGAAATTCGTCCTGGCAATAACCTGCCCCTGGCAAACATCCCAGTCGGCACGACGATCCACGCCATTGAACTGCAACCCGGAAAAGGTGCTCAGGTCTGTCGCTCGGCTGGTTCTTCCGCCCAGTTATTGGCCAAAGAAGGCAAATACGCCCAGGTGCGTATGCCCTCTGGTGAAATTCGTTTGATTTTGCAGGAGTGCACTGCTTCCATCGGCCAGGTTGGTAATGTTGACCATTCCAACGTAAAACTTGGCAAAGCAGGCCGTGCCCGTCATATGGGTTTACGCCCAGAGGTTCGTGGTAGTGCTATGAGCCCGCGAGACCATCCCCATGGAGGTGGCGAAGGCCGTACATCCATCGGTATGCCCGGCCCCAGAACCCCCACTGGCAAGCCAGCACTGGGTTACAAGACCCGCCGCAATAAGCGCTCAAACAGTATGATTATCCGCCATCGCTCCAAGGCTAAGCGCTAAGAGAAAGAGAAGGACGTAAGAAATGTCGCGATCATTGAAAAAAGGGCCGTTCATCGACCCGAAACTTTTGAAGAGAATTGAAGATATGAACACCAAGGGCGAGAAGAAAGTACTCCGCACCTGGAGCCGCGCCAGCACGATTTTCCCCCAGATGGTGGGTCATACGATTGCTGTGCATGACGGCCGACGCCACGTTCCGATCTATGTGACCGAAAATATGGTTGGCCATCGCCTTGGTGAATTTGCTCCCACCCGTTGGTTCCGCGGACATGTGTCCGAGAAAGCCTCTAAGTGAGGTAGCAGATGGCACAAGAAATTATTGCTAAACTTGGCAAATGTGGCACCTCTGCCCAAAAAGCCCGCCTGGTGGTTGATCTCGTCCGCGGCAAAAAAGTTGTGGACGCTCTCAATATTCTCAGTCTCACCCCCAACTTTGTGGCTGTTGATGTACGCAAGTTAATCGCCTCCGCCATGGCAAACGCAGAAGAAAACTTTGGTGTTGGCCGAGACGAACTGGTGGTTTCCAAGATTTTCGCCAACGAAGGCCCAACCCGCAAGTGGCGCAGTTTTGGTGCCCGCGGCCGCTTCAAACCTCAATTGAGGAGAAGCTCTGAAATCACCGTTGTGTTGCGCGAGATCGAGTAGAGAGGCAAGGAATAAATATGGGTCGTAAAGTACATCCAATTGGTTTTCGTCTGGGCATCAACAAACCGTGGCTTGGCCGCTGGTATGCTGAAGGCAAAGATTACACCGAACAACTGCACCAGGACATCAAAATCCGCGAATTGGTGCACAAAGAAGCAGAACGCGCCGGTGTCTCAACGATCGAAGTTGAACGCTACCCCGGTAAAGTGAAGGTCTCCTTGCACACTGCCAAACCCGGTATCCTGATCGGACGTAAGGGCGAAAGTGTGAAAGTTCTGCGGACAGCTCTTGAGGCTTTGACCGGCAAGAAGATTGACCTCGAAGTCAAAGAGATCAAGAACCCTGATACAGACGCTTATCTGGTTGCTCAGAATATTGCCGGGCAATTGGAACGCCGCATCAGTTATCGACGCGCGATGAAACGCGCTATTCAACAGGCTTTGCGCCAGGGCGCAGGTGGCATCAAAGTTTCAGTTTCCGGTCGTTTGGCTGGCGCTGAAATGGCCCGCCGTGTTACCCTGCGTGACGGGCGTGTTCCGCTGCAGACTTTGCGCGCAGATATTGATTTTGCCAAAACAGCCGCATCTACAACATTCGGCCAAATTGGCATCAAGGTATGGGTCTATCGTGGCATCGTGATGAATGTTCAACCTGAAGAAAAGGTTGAAGCCACTGAAGGCGTCTATATCAGCGAGTAGAAATTGAGTGAGGTATAGATTATGTTGATGCCAAAGAGAGTTAAATATCGCAAGCAGCAACGCGGCCGCATGAAGGGCAAGGCCCTTCGCGGTGCGACGATTGCCTTCGGTGATTACGGGCTTAAAGCTCTGGAATGTGGCTATTTGAGCCAGCGCCAGATTGAAGCTGCCCGCCGTGCCATCGTGCATGAAATGAAACGCCGTGGTAAGGTTTGGACCCGTATTTTCCCGGACAAACCATACACGCATCGTGCTGCTGAAACCCGTATGGGTAAAGGTAAGGGAGCTGTGGATCATTGGGTGGCAGTTATTCGCCCAGGCCGCATCCTGTTTGAAGTTGGTGGCGCCGAAAATAACGAGGCTTTATCAGCCCTCACTCGCGCCCGGTACAAGCTTGGCTTGAAGACCAAGATTGTATTAAAAGAAGGTGTAGGTGAAGGTTAATGAACGCTAAAGAAGTACGCGCACTTTCTACTGAAGAAATCAAGAAAAAAATGTTGGACTCACGGCAGGAATTGATGAATCTCAGATTCCAAGTGGTTACCGGTCAATTGACTGATACTGGCCGCTTCAAAGTCACCCGTCGTCAAATTGCGCTGTTCGAAACAATTTTGACCGAACGCGCCAAGGCGGAAAAGGAAGGTAAGAAATGAACAACCGTCGTCGTTTAGTAGGCACCGTCAAAAGCAACAAAATGCAAAAGACCGTGACCGTGGAGGTCTCGCACAGCTATCAGCATCCTCTTTATCATAAGATCGTGCATGGCAGCAAGACATTCAAGGTTCATGATGAATTCGGCTGCAACGTTGGCGACCAGGTGAGCATTGTCGAATCCGCCCCAATTTCCGCTACCAAGCGTTGGGTAGTTGAGAAAGTCATCAAATCCGAATTTCGTCAGGAAGGCGATCTTGAGACTATCTCTGCAGGAGAGCCGAAATGATCCAGAATGAGTCCCGACTGACTGTTGCCGATAACACTGGCGCTAAGGTAGTCTTGGTCTTCCACATTGATGGAGGAACTCGACGTCATTACGCTTATGTTGGCGATATCGTCACCTGTACGGTTAAATCAGCTGCTCCACAGGCTTCTGTGAAGAAAAGTGAAATCGTCAAGGGCGTCATCGTCCGCACAAGCCACCCCTATCGCCGGCCAGATGGTTCCACCATCCGTTTTGATGACAATGCAGTTGTCATCCTGGATAATGATGGTGTCAATCCCCGCGGAACGCGTATCTTTGGGCCAGTTGCCCGTGAATTGCGTGAAAAAGGGTTCATGAAAATCGTATCTTTGGCTCCAGAAGTTCTGTAGAGCGAATGCAGGAGAGTAAGATGAGTATGAAAATAAAAAAAGGTGACCGTGTCAGAGTTATGCGCGGAGCTGAAGCGGACAAAGACAAGATTGGCGAAGTTATTCGTGTTTTCACCAAAACCAATCGCGTCACCGTTCAGGGCGTAAACCTGGCCAAGAGGCACCAAAAACAACGTCAGGAAGATGGCAAGACCCTCCCCTCCGGCATCGTCGAATTCGAAGCACCTATCGACGTCTCGAACGTTATGCTTGTAGACGCTGAAGGCGAGAAGTTAGCCAAGGATCGCAGTGCGCGGCGTATTGCCAAGACCAACTTGGAAACAAAAACCAAGAAAGCTGCAGCAACAGCCAAGAAAGCCGTTGAACCAGTAGCTGAAAAGGCCCCCGCCAAACCCGCTGCCAAACCTGCTGCAAAAACAGCAGCTAAGAAAACCGCTGAGAAGCCTGCTGCAAAGAAGGCCACCACTACGAAACCTGCAGCCAAGAAGACCGAAACCAAGACGACCGCAAGCAAACCCGCTGCCAAGAAAGCAGCTGCCAAGCCTGCCAAAAAAACGTCTGATAATTAGGGCGAGTGAGCAGAGATGAATAGATTACGAGAACAATATAAAAATGAAATTGCCCCAGCCCTCTTCAAAGAGCTTGGATTGCAGAATGTCATGCAGACTCCGAAGATTTCGAAGATCGTTGTCAATATTGGTGTAGGTGAAGCTCTGGATAACCCCAAAGCCATCGAAGCTGCTGTCAACGACCTGACTATCATCACCGGCCAGAAACCAGTTGTGATCGCTGCCCGCAAGGCTATCTCAAACTTCAAGCTGCGCGAAGGCCGCCAGATCGGTGTCAAAGTTACACTCCGCGGCGAAAAAATGTGGGCCTTCTTTGACCGGTTGGTCAACATTGCCCTGCCCCGTGTTCGTGACTTCCGTGGAATTTCCGGGGAAGCCTTTGATGGCCGGGGAAACTACACCCTCGGATTGACCGAACAGTTGATCTTTCCTGAAATTCAGTATGACAAGATTGACAAAGTTCGTGGCATGGAAGTAAGCATCGTCACTACCGCCGAAACTGATGACCAGGCGCGTGCCTTGCTCTCGAAGTTCCACATGCCTTTTAGAAAGGAAACAAATGGCTAAAAAATGTATGGCATACCGCGAATTGCGGAGGAAATATCCTAATCGTGTTGTCAACCGCTGTAAGGTTTGCGGTCGTCCGCGTGGTTACATGCGTAAATTTGGCCTTTGCCGAATTTGTTTCCGTGAATTGGCGCTCCAGGGAAAAATCCCTGGTGTGACAAAATCATCTTGGTAATTCGACCTGGAGGAATATTATGACAATGACAGATCCTATTGCCGATATGTTAACCCGCATCCGCAACATTGCTATGGCCGGTAATTCCGTGGCCAGCATGCCTGACTCCAAACTCAAGCAGGAAATTGCCCGCATTCTCACTGAAGAGGGTTATCTGCAGAGTTTTGAAGTTGTGGATGGCAAAACTGAAGGCAGCAAAGTATTACGCGTAACCTTGAAATATATTGGTGAACGCCGCCATCGCCGGCCCATCATCAGTGGTCTACAGCGCGTCAGCCGCCCTGGCTGCCGTGTTTACACCTCGCACGATGATATTCCGTATGTGCTTTCCGGCATTGGTATTTCAATTTTATCCACCCCAAAAGGGATCATGACCGGCCACAAAGCCCGCAAGATTGGCGTTGGCGGCGAGGTCCTCTGCAAAGTCTGGTAGGAGGTAAGGGATGTCACGTATAGGTAAACTGCCCATCACCCTGCCACAGGGAGTGGAAGTGAAGATTGACGGCCACAAAGTGACCGTTAAGGGCCCCAATGGCGAACTCAGCGATGAATTCAACGAAGCTCTAACCATTAAATTGGAAGATGGCAAGTTGATCGTTGAACGTCCTGATGACACCGCCTTCATGCGCTCAATCCACGGCACAACCCGCGCCTTGCTTAACAACATGGTAGAGGGCTGCAGCAAAGGTTTTGAGAAAATCATGGAGATCAACGGCGTTGGTTACAGGGCTGAAATGAACGGAAAAGATGTGGTTCTGAACGTTGGTTATTCACATCCAGTCGTTTTCCCGGCTCCCGATGGCATTAGCTACGAAGTCGAAACAAAAACCCGCCAGGTCAAGATCAAAGGTCGCGACCGTCAACAGGTGGGACAAGTCGCTGTGAACATGCGTGAAGTGCGTGTGCCCGATCACTACAAGGGCTACGGCATCCGCTATTTAGGCGAAGTTGTCAAACTGAAGGCTGGTAAGGCCGGAAAGACCGGGAAGTAGAGGTAAATATGGCTAAGAAAACAAGAAATCAAGCCCGTCTTCGCAGGCACATTCGCGTGCGCAAGTCCGTTTTCGGAACTCCGCAGCGTCCTCGCCTGAATGTTTTCAGAAGCATCACGGATATTTATGCTCAGATCATTGACGATGAAAAAGGCATCACGCTTTGCTCAGCTTCATCTATTGATCTTGGCCTAAGAGACGCGGTGAGTAAAATGAACAAGCTAGACCAGGCAGCCAAGGTCGGCGAAGAGTTGGCGCATCGCGCCATTGCCAAAGGCATCAAACCTGTCGTGATGGATCGTGGTGGCTACATTTACGCCGGCCGTGTGAAAGCACTGGCGGATGGCGCTCGCAAGGGCGGCTTGGATTTCTAAACCGAGGATACAATGGAAGATTTTAACAATATTGAAAACCCCTATGATGAGCGTGTTATCGACATTGCCCGTGTAGCCAAAGTGGTCAAAGGCGGTCGCCGTTTCTCTTTCAGAGTAACCCTGGTGGTCGGAGACAACAATGGAAACGTTGGCATGGGTGTCGGCAAGGCACTTGCTGTACCAGATGCCATGCGCAAAGCTACCGATCAGGCGCACAAGAATATGCGTAAGGTCAGCTTGATGGGCACCACAATTGCCCATGAAGTAACCGGTTCCTGCGGTGGCGCAAAGATTTTACTAAAACCTGCCTCTGAAGGTACAGGTGTTATTGCTGCAGGTGGTGTACGTGCTGTTTGCGAAGCCGCTGGCATCAAGGATATTCTCACCAAGTCACTGGGTTCAGGCAATATGCTGAATATCGTCACGGCTACATTTGATGCCCTGACTGGCCTCAAAACCCCACAGCAGGTTGCCATCGAACGTGGCAAGACAGTGGAAGAGGTTAGCCCCTTCTGGTCAAGGAGGAAGAATGCCTAAAGCCAATAAACTCCTGGTTACCCAGATTAAGAGCGGTATCAGTTATCCTGTCCGCACTAAGAATACCCTCAAGGCACTTGGTTTCAAACATCTGCACCAAACTATAGAACTTGAGGACAACAAAGTAATCCGCGGCATGCTCGACAAGGTTTCTTTTCTGGTCGAAGTCAAGCCCGCAGCGGAGGAGAAGAACTAATGCAACTACATGACCTCAAACCCAATGAGGGTTCCAAAAAGGACCGCAAGCGCATAGGTCGGGGTATTGGTTCGGGCAGTGGTAAAACTTCCGGACGTGGTACCAAGGGTCAAAACGCGCGTCACAGCGGCGTACGCCAATACCATCAGGGCGGCAACCTGCCTTTCTTCCGCAAACTGCCCTTCTTGCGTGGTGAAGGCTTCTCCCCGCTCAATCGTGTTCGCTACAACGAAATCAATCTGGACCTTCTCCAGGATTTCAAAGCTGATAGCGAAGTGACTCCGGAAAGCTTGGCAGCTTTAGGCTTGATTAAAGATCTCAAGAAACCGGTAAAGGTCCTGGGACGCGGTGAAGTAAAAGTCGCCCTTAAGATCAAAGTTCACAAGGTCACCGACGGCGCTCGCGCAAAGATTGAACAAGCCGGCGGAAGCATCGAAGCGATCGCTGAATAAGCATCCGACAAGGAGTCTACGAATGAAACGATCGTCCTGGCGCTTTCTTTGGAAGTCAGAAGATATCCGCAATAAGCTACTAATAACGCTGATGTTGTTGGCTATCTACCGCCTGGCGGCGAACATTCCAGTCCCTGGAGTGGACCGCGCGCTGGCTGCCCAACTGACCCAACAAACCGGAGCCGCAGGCAACCTCATAGGTTTACTGGACCTGCTCTCTGGCGGTGCGGTTTCGCACTTCTCGATCCTGGCGATGGGCGTTTATCCGTACATTACAGCCCAAATTATCCTTCAACTTCTCCAGCCCGTTATCCCTTCACTCGAAAGAATGATGAAAGATGACCCGCGCGAAGGACGCAAGTGGATGGAAAAATGGACCATGATCCTGACTATTCCGATGGCTTTACTTTCGGCAATTGGTCAAATCAACATCTTTAACAGCCAATTAGGCGGATCCATTCTGACTAATTGGGGCTTTTCCGGCGCTAACTTGCTGCCTACAATTTCGGCTGTTACTGCCATGGTTGCAGGCACTATGTTTGGCATCTGGATCGGCCAGCTGATTTCAGAATTTGGCTTGAGAAATCAAGGCCTTTCTCTGATCATCTTTGCGGGTATCGTCTCGCGCTTGCCTGCAAGCTTTATTCAAATGGTTACTACTAAAGAACCCTGGTGGATCTTTGTGCTGGTACTCGTGCTTTTGGTTGCGATTGTCTTTGCCATTGTCTACGTGACTGCTGGCCGCCGAAACGTCCCTGTGATGTTCCCCGGACGCCGCATCGGTAACCGTATGTCTATGCCAGTGCGCAGCAATCTGCCACTGATGGTCAATATGGCCGGCATGATCCCGATCATTTTCGCGCAGTCTTTCCTGACCTTCCCGGTTATCCTCTCTTCGTTCTTCCTGGCCAGCAAAAGCCAGGGGGTTCAGAATGTGGCTAATTGGTTCCAAACTGCCTTTGGGCAGGGAACCTGGTGGTACCCGCTGATGCTCTTCATCTTGGTTGTGCTTTTCGCTTACTTCTACACGGATGTGCTTTTTGCCCAGCAGAACTATGGCGACAACCTGAAGAAACAAGGCGCGCAAATCCCGGGTGTGGTTCGTGGTAAACCCACGCAAGATTACCTGACCCGTGTGCAGCGTCGCATTACCCTGCCAGGTGCCTTCTTCCTGGGCTTCCTGACGGTTGTTCCATCACTTTTAGGCGCCATTCTGCCCGTGCAGCAATCAAGTCTCTCGCTGCTCCAGGCTTCAGGCCTCCTGATTGTGGCTGGTACAGTGCGTGAAGTAGTCAACCTGATCGAAACCGAGTTGCGTATGCACGGTTACGACGATCATTTGATTGCATAAGAGAAATTGAAATGAACAAAAAAGCGGATTACATCATTATGCTTGGGCCTCCTGGTGCCGGTAAAGGCACTCAGGCAGAAGTGTTGGCTGAAAGACTGGGCTTGGTCCACGTCTCCAGTGGTGATCTTTTCCGTGAAAATCTTTCGAAAGAAACTGAACTCGGCAAACTCGCCCAAACTTTTATGAGCAAGGGCGAGCTTGTGCCCGATGATGTGACGATTGCCATGGTGAAAGACCGTCTAACGCGTGCTGATTGTGAGAAAGGTGCTGTTTTGGATGGTTTCCCCCGCACGCCTGCCCAAGCTGAAGCTTTAAAAGTAATGCTTCGCAGTCTTGGTGGCGATGTTACCGTTGTGCCATTTATCAATGTACCTGACGAAGTGCTCGTTGAACGCCTAAGCGGCCGTTGGATGAGCAAAAGCGGTCGGGTCTACCATGCCATTACCAATCCTCCTTTGGAGAAATGGTTTGACGACGTGGATGGCAGCCCGCTGTACCAGCGTGAGGATGACAAACCCGAAACTGTGCGCAACCGCATCAAAGTTTATTACAACCAAACGTCACCCTTGATTGAGTATTACAAGGATCAGGGAAAGCTGATCGAGATTGATGGAACCCAGGATATCAATAAAGTAACCGAGGACCTCATGAAAGCTGTAGGCCAGTGATTGGTTTAGAACGAGCAATTAACATCAAGAGTCCAGCTGAGATCGCAATCATGCGGGAAGCTGGCAGAATCAATGCCCAGACCCTGGAGGCCGTCAAGGCGGCAATTGCTCCGGGTGTTACAACTGGTGAACTCAATGAAATTGCTGAGGCTTACCAGAGCAAGTTAGGCGTTTACTCGCCCTTTAAAAATTACGATGGCCCATACCCTTATCCAGGTAGCATCTGCACGAGCATTAACGAAGAACTCGTGCATGGCATCCCTGGATCACGCAAGCTCAAAGAAGGAGACATCATCTCCGTCGATTGTGGCACTGTGTACAAAGGATTTGTCGGCGACTCCGCTTTTACAGTCGGTGTTGGCGAAATTTCATCTGAAGCACAGAAACTGATCGCGGTGACGAGGCACGCTCTTGAGATCGCTATAAAACTGATGGTACCCGGCAATTACTCGGGTGACATCGGGGCAGCAGTTGAGGCTTACGTGGAAGGGCAGGGTTTTTACTGCACCCATGTTTACACCGGTCATGGTGTAGGTAGGCAAATGCATGAAGAACCTCAGGTGCCGAATTATGGCAAACAGGGAACCGGCGTGCGATTGCGTGCAGGCATGACAATTGCCATCGAACCAATGGTGCTGGTGGGTACCCGCCACACCCGGGTGCTCAGAGATGAGTGGACAGTGATCTCGCGTGATCGCTCCTTGTGTGCTCATCAGGAACACAGCATCGCGGTAACGGACGAAGGTCCATTGGTGCTAACGGATTTATAAAGGTCTTGCAAATAGACCGACAAAGAGATATAATAATAACTTTGCGGAATAAGAAGGAGTACGACTGATGAAAGTATCAGCATCAATAAAGAAACGCTGCGCTAAATGCAAGATCGTCAAACGCGACGGTCGGTTGTATGTTATTTGCACCAACCCACGCCACAAACAACGTCAAGGATAAGGAATAATTATGGCTCGTATTGAAGGTGTTGATCTACCCAGAAATAAGCGCATCCAGATTGGTTTGCGGTACATCTACGGCATCGGCCCCAAAGCTGCTGATGATATTTTGGCAGCCACCGGTGTGGACCCTGACCAGCGTGTCAAGGACATGCCGGAAGACGAGGTCTCGAAATTGCGTGATTACATTGCGCAGAATATTACTGTAGAAGGCGACCTGCGCCGCGCAGTCCAGATGAATATTAAGCGTCTGGTTGAGATTGGCTGCTACCGTGGCCTGCGTCACAAGCACAATCTGCCCAGCCGCGGTCAGAATACTCGCACCAATGCCCGCTCAAGCAAGGGTCCCAAGAAGACAGTTGCTGGTCGTGGCCGCCGCAAGGGCGCAACCAAGAAGTAAAACTGAACTGGTTCCTGAGTCTTGGGTTTGGGGTTCCTCCCTTTACCCCATGCGGCCCCCAAGGCAAGGTTCACCAGAGATGTAAGATTAAGTGAGGAAAAATTATGGCTAAAGTAGCACGAACTGCACGGCGCGGTACCAGTGGTAAAAAGGTAAAGCGTCAGATTTCGACCGGACAGGTGCACGTTTTTGCATCCTTTAATAACACCATCGTGACCGTAACAGACCTGCAGGGCAACACAATCTGCTGGGGATCAACCGGTTCTGCTGGTTTTAAAGGCTCCCGCAAGAGCACCCCATTTGCTGCCAGATTGGCAACTGAACAAACCATCAAGGCTGCCCAGGGTATGGGCGTCCAGGAAGTGGAATTGTTTGTAAAAGGCCCCGGCCCCGGCCGTGAAGCCGCCATTCGCGCAGTCCAATCCCTTGGGATTAAAGTTCGCATGATTTCGGACCTGACACCTGTACCTCATAACGGTTGCCGTCCACCCAAAAAGCGCCGCATGTAGTAAAGAAAAGGATATTGAACTATGGCTAGAAACATTGAAGCAGTATGCCGAATGTGCCGCCGTGAAGGTGAAAAGCTCTTCCTCAAGGGAGCACGCTGTTTTACCCCCAAGTGCGCATTTGAAAAACGTGGTTTTCCACCTGGAATGCATGGCAAATCCACCTCTGCTCGCCCAGACCGAGTGTCGGACTATGGCAAGCAGCTCCGAGCCAAGCAAAAAGCTCGCCGCGAGTATGGTGTATTTGAACGCCAATTCCGCCGTTATTATTCCGATGCCCAGCGCATGCGCGGGTTAACCGGTATGAACTTATTACAGAAGCTTGAAACCCGTCTTGATAATGTGGTTTATCGCCTCGGTTTCGCCAGCAGCCGTGCCCAGGCACGCCAGCTTGTGAACCATGGCCACTTTACCGTCAATGGCAATCGGGCTGACATCCCATCATATGACGTTCATCCTGACGATGTCATCACCGTCACCGAGTCTTCCAAGGATACAGTTTATTTCAAGAACCTCAAGGAAGAAGCCGAAGGTCGCACAGTACCCACTTGGTTAGCCCGTGATGTCAACAACATCAGCGGTCGTGTTCTGCGCATGCCGGAACGTTCCGAAATTGATGGCAACTTGAACGAGCAACTGATCGTTGAATACTATTCACGATAGTATGACGAGGACAGTCTTTTCTACGATAGACTGAAAGGAGTCAACCGTGACAGCACTAAATGAAATGGTAATGCCGAAAGTTGAACGGGTAGCAGAATCCCGTGATTACGGTAAATTCACGATCAGCCCTCTTGAAAAAGGTTATGGGATGACCCTGGGTAATGCCCTGCGTCGTACCCTGCTTTCTTCACTTGATGGCGCCGCGATCAGCGCGGTGCGCATCACGGATGTTCAGCACGAATTTTCAACCATCCCAGGTGTTCGCGAGGATGTTATCCAGGTTATGCTGCAGCTCAAGCTGATCCGCATGAAACTGCATAATGTCGATACCGCGCAAATTCATCTGGAAGTAAAGGGGGAAGGAACCATCACCGCGGCAGACCTTGTTTGCCCACCGGAAGTTGAGATCATCAATCCGGAGCTCTATCTCTTTAGCATGAATGAGAAAGATGCCCATGTTGAGATGGATCTGACTGTTGAGGCTGGGAGAGGTTATCTTCCAGCGGGTGAACGTTCTGAACGTCTACCAATTGGCGTCCTCCCAGTGGATGCCATTTATACCCCAATCCGCCGTGTCAACTGGGGCGTCTCAAGCGCCCGCGTTGGCCATAGCACAGATTTTGATCGTCTGACCCTGGAAATTTGGACCGATGGCACAGTTGCCCCTGAACAAGCACTTGTCAACTCCTCCCAGATCCTGATGCAGCAGCTAAGCTATATCAGCGGCACCAGTACTGACTCGCTGATCAAATCAGCTCCAATCCCGGAGCCTGAAACCAGCGGTATCAGCTCTGAAGCCCGGGAGACCCAAATTGAAGCCCTCGATCTTACCGTGCGTGTCTTCAACTCTTTGAAGCGCACCGGAGTAACGACCGTTGGTGATGTGTTGGAACTGCTGGACAAAGGCGAAAATGCCATGCTCTCTATCCGCAACTTCGGGGATAAGAGCCTGACCGAACTACGTGCCAAGATGATCGAAAAGGGATTCTTGGAAGAGAAAGAAGTGGAGTAATTTATGCGACACCAGGTTTATGGTTACAAGCTTGGTCGCAGCATGGGCCATCGTACTTCCATGCGCAAAACCATGATCAAGCAATTATTTGAATACGAACGCATTCAGACTACTTTGGCCAAAGCCAAGTCCATCCAGGGCGAAGCTGAAAAAATGATTACCCTTGCTCGCAATAGCAACAAGGGTGACGCGGTCGAAAAAGTGAATGCACGCCGCCAAATTGCGGCAGCACTTGGCAATGCCAGTCCCGAAATCGTCAAAAAACTCTTTGACGACATCGCTCCTCGCTTTGTCAATCGTCCCGGTGGTTACACACGCCTCCTCAAACTTGGACCACGACTCGGTGATAACGCTGAGATGGTGCTGCTTGAGTTGGTTGCTGAGTAAATTTATAAGAACGCCTTTGGCTTAAGAGCAAAGGCATGGCACGTTACAAACTTATCCTCGCTTATGATGGGACCGCTTATAACGGTTACCAGCGCCAGGTGATCAAAAACAGCGTCCAGCACGAACTGGAAGCCGCGTTGCGGAAAATAGGTTGGCAGGGGAAAACCCTGACAGCTTCTGGCAGAACGGATAGCGGAGTGCATGCTCAAGGCCAGGTTTTACATTTTGATCTGGAATGGAAGCATGATACAGAAACTTTGCTTACCGCCCTGAATGCCTTTCTGCCGAATGACATCGCTGCGCTAAATGTGGAAGAGGTTGCCGAAAGCTTTCATGCACGCTATTGTGCACAAAGCCGCACTTATCGCTATCAGCTTTATGTGCAGAAGCACCGCAATCCGCTAATTGACCGCTTTGCCTGGCGGGTAACGGCCAGGCCGGACCTTAAGTTGATGAACCTTGAATCCCGCGACTTGTTGGGAGAACATGATTTCATCGCTTTTGGAAAGGCTCTGAACCAATCTGGCTCAACAATCCGCAAGATCTATCAAGCGGAATGGGTTGGAACTGATTCGGAAATGACCTTTACCATCAAGGGAAATGGTTTCTTGAACCACATGGTACGCCGGATCGTTTGGGTCCTGGTGCACGTAGGTTCTGGCATGATGCCGAGAGGAACGGTGTTGAGAGGCTTCGAAACCGGTTATGCCGGCACAGTGGCACTTGCACCCGCCCGTGGGCTGACCCTGATGCAAGTGGATTATGGCGAGGAAGTGAATAAGTAATGCGCTCATGCAAGAGCAAGGGCGAAGAATAACGGAGAAATAAAGTGGAAAAGACATACGTACCTAAAGGACAATTGGCTGGTGAATGGTACCTGGTGAATGCTGAGGGCGAAACCCTCGGGCGTCTCGCCAGCAAGGTCGCAGCCTTGCTGATTGGCAAGCAACATCCCACCTTTACCTATGGCGTGGATATGAACGATCATGTGGTGGTTATCAATGCCTCCAAGATCAGTTTCCATCCCAGCCGCTTGGAAAGCAAGATGTACTACCGACACACCGGCTTCCCTGGTGGATTGAAATCCGACAACCTCAAGGGCATGTTGGAAAAAAATCCTGAGAGACTGATCCAACTGACAGTCAAAGGCATGCTGCCAAAGAACCGCATGACTAAACATTATCTGGAAAACCTGAAAGTCTACGCTGGTGCAGAGCACCCACACAACGCACAGGCACCCCAGCAGTACGAATTAGATAAGTAGAGGAAACATGGCTGAGTATAAAGAAGCAATTGGTCGCCGCAAAGAATCTTCCGCCCGTGTGAGAATTTCATCCGGAACCGGTGTGTTTACTGTCAACGACAAACCGATCGCCGAGTACTTCACCCGCGATGGCGACGAAGCTGCAATCCGCGGTGCACTTGAAACCGTTGGTCAGAATCCCGATTCTTGGGATGTTACCGTCAAAGTTGAAGGTGGCGGTGTTTCCGGCCAGCGTGATTCCGTCAAGCTCGGCTTGGCCCGTGTTTTGGTTGCCCTGGATGAAACCAACCGGCTCAAACTGCGCGAACAGGGTATGCTTACCCGCGATTCCCGTGTCAAGGAACGTAAGAAGCCAGGTCTCAAGCGCGCCCGCAAGGCCCCAACCTACACCAAGCGTTAATTTACGCTTTGGTTGGCTCTGTCCAACTGAATCGATTAGCAAACCAAAAAAAACTAAGGCTGTCCAGCTATGGACGGCCTTTTTTCATTACCAGTTCTTCATTCGTTTGATCAAAATCAATAATTGCTTAAATTCATCTAAAAGGATTTATTTGCCGACTACTGGCTTCCACCAGGTGTAGGTGTTTAATGGCCTGAAGCCGATGCTATAGTAAAACTGCTGGCTCGAACCCACCAACGCGCGTCGGGAACCTAATAAACCGCAGCGGCGTACGCCTTCCA
>CAYMNM010000021.1:0-23873 GCA_964391795.1 uncultured Anaerolineaceae bacterium
ATTTTCGGACTGGGTCTCGGTAGGGTATTCAATAGGAATTTCAGGGTCGGGAGTTTGAGTTTCCTGCATGGGCGCTTCTTCTTCAGGCAAGACTTCCCCTGATTCTTCAATCGATACGGCAGTACTCTCAGGATATCCACAAACCAACTCACCTGTTTCTGCATAACATGCCTCTGTGTGAATGTGGGTTTCAGGATCAATTGTTTGGGCTGTCGTAAGGCTGGGGAAAGCTCCAGCAATTAAAAGGACTACCAAAAATAAACTCAGAACATTAGTAAATATCTTTTTCATTATTCCCAGACCTCATTTTTTATAAATAATTATTAACGATGTTTAGTATTTTTATTGTCTACAAAGCTTACACAGTAATAAATGGCTTGATGAGCCATCCCATGGCCATTAATCAATTTCAGAAGCACCTATACAATTCATACACGAGGTATTTTGCAAATAAGAAAATATTCACGTTTTACCCCCAGTTATGACATATCTTCTAAAGTTTACTAATTTATCACACTCATATTTTTTGTCAATACCATTTACATATATTCATATTATATTTATGAAGTTATTTAATTAGACAGGCAAAAACTACCCCCAAACCAGCACTTGTTGTTCATTGTGTATTTGGGTAAGGTAAGAGATTAGGTATATAAGAAGATGCAAAAAAGCATAGCTATACTAAATTAGCTATGCCATAAATTATGAATCAGAAGTCTTTGATAAGCTTGCTGAGCTTAAGTGTTGCGCGTTTATTTCTTTTCGTAGACTGCCAGTTCAAGCGTGATACGTTGGAAGTAGCTTTGCGGGGTTTGCAACAATTCACCATAACTGAGGTCAACCACATGCCCCTCAAGCACGAGCGAGGCTGTTTCCATGGTGAAGCGTTTTTCTGCTTCCGCGAGCACTGAATCGCCCTTCTTCTCAAGGTTTTCTCGCATAAAGAGGTCATCAAAAGCATGCTGACACATCAAAACGCTGGTGACCGTCTGCACATCATTTTTATCAAAAAGCCAGATTTCGAACGCCGAGATCTTTTTAGGTTCCCCTGTGCCAACGATATCTGAGAAACTCACACCGCATTCACCCAGGAATGCCCCGTTCGGCGCATCAAAGATGAAGGATTCATCATAAAGGTCATCACCGTACATATAGGTGGTCAGAAATTGGGCGATTGGTTTACCAGCAGGAACTGCCACGTTTTTTATCTCAGCAGGAACACTTCTGGTTTCATCCTGTGCAACTTTGCTTGCTGTTTGGGAGGCTTGGTTAAGGATTGCAGGTACTTCAATACGTCTTTGTTGGCTGGTATTTTGATTCACTACCGCAGGTTTCGCTTGAGAAACTGTTGGCTTTGTGCCCTGAGTCACACCAGGAGGAGCCGCTTTACTCACCATGCTCATTTGGGAGTTACCTGTTGCTTCCCGCCCTCGAAAGAAAAACCAGTACACCGCTGCTGCTCCGGCTACCAGCAATACCAACAACACCAGGCCCAAGGTACCGGTACTCTCTTTTGAGATTGGCAATGGATTGGTGCTGGCAACCGAATTTGCGGCAGGCTGAGGATTGTTGCTCGTGGCTGATGCTGCCACTGCTGTAGCAAAGCGGGCTATCTGTTCAGTGTTTAGCAGCCCTGGATTTCCTCGAACTGCATCCAGAACAGAAGAAGCCTTGGATCCAAAATCTTGATAGACCTGTATGGCTTTATCCTTATCGTTGGTTAGTGTGTAAGCCAAAATGGCGTTACTCATCATGGTGTGCTGCATGTCAGATCGCAGGTTCGCGGCGCTTGCATCAGTCCAGGTTACTGGCCAGAGACCCCAACCCACGATTAGACCGAGTACCAGCCCGATAATGAGGCCAGCAACTCCGTAAACGTAGGTTTTCTTGATCCGTGTGACGGGAGAATTTGTCATCGTGCACCTCTCATTTCTTCATTACTTAAGCTTAGAGGTGCACGAAATATACCAAACTATATTTGGTTGAGCTCTTCCAATTGGAGGACCAATTTACAATTAAGACAAGTCACTTTATCCTTGTTCTGTAGAACCAAGGTGCCGCCACACTCAGGGCACTTTGTGGCCACAGGTTTATTCCAAGAGACAAAATCGCAGCTTGGATAATTTGAGCACCCATAAAAAACCCTGCCCTTGCGGCTACGTTTCACCACCACTTCCCCATCCTTACACTTGGGGCAAGCTACTCCGGCCTTTTCGACAACCGCTTCAGTATAACGACAGGTCGGAAAGTGGCTGCAACTGATAAATTTCCCGAATTTACCAGTTCGTATAACCAGATCATGCCCACAAAGGGGGCAAGGGCGGCCAGCACTCTCAGGTTTTATGCGCGTAACTGGCATCTTGTCCTTGGCAATCTTTAAGCTTTCCTCAAATGGTGAATAAAAGTCCTGGATCACACCAACCCATTCTTTTTTACCTTCAGCAATTTCATCCAGCTCTTCTTCCATTTGCGATGTAAAGTTGATGTCCACAACCTCAGGGAAGTACTCAACCACAAGATCATTTATAAGGAAACCAGTTTCAGTTGGGAAGAGACGTTTGCTCTCACGATAGACGTAACCCCGATCCTGAATGGTTGAAATGATCGGAGAATAAGTCGAAGGACGTCCAATCTTGTTCTCCTCCAAAACCTGAATGAGTGAAGCTTCTGTAAATCGTGGTGGCGGTTGCGTAAAATGCTGGTCAAAGAGTAAATTCTTGAGAGAAATTGCATCACCCTCATGCATATTTTCTAACGGAATCTGAATGTTGTCTTCTTCTTCAGTGTCTTCGTCTTTAGTACTTGCGTAAATGGCTTGAAAACCCGAAAATACCGTTCGCGATCCAGAAGCCCTGAAGAGATAATTCTCGCTTTCTTTCTTGCCAGCTACTTCAACTGTGTTAACTTCCAGCACCGTGTTTTCCATCTGGCAAGCCACAAAACGTTGCCAGATAAGTTTGTACAGCTTATATTGGTCTGAGCTCAGATAGTGTTTGATTCCATCCGGTTCAGAAACAACCGAAGTTGGGCGGATAGCCTCGTGCGCTTCTTGGGCAGAAGCAGCCCGGGTTTTGTAGCTGGGAGCCTTGGCAGGTAAGTATGCCGAACCGTACTTGTTTAGGATATATTTACGAACCTCTGCCACAGCTGAAGGTGAAAGATTTACAGAATCGGTTCGCATGTAAGTGATCAACCCGCTGGGTTCACCATTCCCAAGGTCAATACCTTCGTAAAGTTGCTGGGCAATCTGCATGGTTTTCTTGGTTGTGAATCCTAATCGCCTGGAAGCTTCTTGCTGCAAGGTGCTTGTGATAAACGGTGCCCCTGGGCTAATCCGTTTTTTGGATTTGTTGATTTTCGATATTCTGAAAGCGGCCTGCCGAATCCGATCCACCAATGTTTTGGTAATGGCTTCATTGGGAAGGTCAGGATCTTTTTTATTGACTTTTACCAACTTAGCCATGAAGCTTTTCCTACCAACGTTTGGCAGAAATTCGCCTTTGATTACCCAATATTCAACTGGCGTGAAGTCCTGAATGAGACGCTCACGCTCAACAATCAGCCTTAGAGAAATGGATTGAACGCGTCCTGCCGAAAGGCCGCTACGTACTTTGGACCATAAAATAGGGCTGATCCCAAAACCCACCAGGCGGTCTAAGATGCGCCGGGCTTGCTGGGCATCCACCAGATCCATATCTATTTGCCTCGGGTTGGCAAATGCATCTTTTACAGCGTCATGTGTAATTTCATGAAACACAACACGTTTTACTTTTTGTTCAGGAATTTCCGCGCTCTGCTGGATATGCCAGGCAATCGCTTCGCCTTCGCGATCAGGGTCTGTTGCCAGATAAACCTGGTTGCTACGTGTGGCTCTCTGGCCAATAGCAGCTACAATAGCCTTCTTGTCATCGGATATGCGGTACTTTGGCTCGAAGTTGTTTTCAACATCCACACTCAATTGCGTTTTGAGCAGGTCCCTCACATGGCCAACAGAAGCAATAACAGAATAATCCGATCCCAGATACTTGCCAATAGTACGTGCTTTGGCAGGTGATTCCACAATCACCATATTCTTGCCCTTTCCAATAAATTCGGCGGGAATTGCTTTGGTCTTTGATTTTCCATTAGGCTTTGTTGCCGCTTTACTGGGACTTGCCTTTTTGGGCTTTGTTATAGCTTTGGCAGTTTTCTTGACCCTCTCAGCTTTCTGAATTTGTGGTTTTTCAAGACCCTCATGGGCAGCAGTTGCACCAAGCTTGCTCAGTTTTGAGCCGCAAACTTCGCAAAATCCACTTGTTATTGGAGATCCCGTTTTGGTGAAACCAGGTACAGGGTCATTAACATTACGCTTTGCCTTACATTTTAAACAATAAGCTTCCAAAATTGCCTCAAATCTTGATAGGTAAAAATCGTGGCAAATAATACCATACCTGTCAAGCTATCTTTGAGAAAGTTATATTAGTAGTGCCATTCGGTAAGCGCGGAGTAGACCATGGAAGGCGTTTTTGTGACCAATCCTTCCAATTCCATCATAATCAAGAGTGCGGAGAGTTTCTCCATCGAACAGCTAATTTTGTTCGCCAGATCATCAATGTGCAGGCTTTCTGAACCAAGGGCGTGTAAAACTTCTGCCTCGTCCAAACTAAGAGTCTTAGTTTCACGCTTCGGAACATTGTCATGTTGCAGTTGCAAAAAATCCAGCAATTGTTTTGGATTTGTCATGGGGGTAGCCCCCTGGGAGATCAGATTATTCGTACCCCTGCTCATCGCCGCCAAGACTGAACCTGGAACCGCAAAGACCTCGCGGCCCTGTTCTACACTGAATTTGGCCGTAATGAGAGCTCCACTGCGCTCCCCTGCCTCAACAACCAGTACGCCGCGTGAAAGCCCGGAAATAATGCGGTTTCTGGGAGGAAAATTTATTCCATCTGGTTTGGTACCAGGGGGGTAATCGCTAAGAATTGCTCCATTATGGCTAATAACCTCTGCCAACTTGCGATGTTCTGGTGGATAAATAACATCCACACCTGAACCCAAAACGGCAATCGTACGACCGCCAGTATCCAAAGCCACTTGATGGGCGATGGCATCCACGCCCCTGGCCAGACCGCTGACCACGGTAACTCCGCTTGCAGCCAGGCACTGAGCAGTATCTTTTGTAACTTGCCGCCCATAACTTGTCACGTTTCGGGTACCAACGATTGCAAACGCTAAATCATCTTCCGGTTTTAATTCACCGATTAAGTAGAGAACGGGTGGAGCCTGTGGAATTTGAGCGAGGTATTTTGGGTAGGCGGGGTCATTCCATAAAAGGCATTTGATGCCACGTTGTTGGATTTTTTCTTCAAGATTGTCAATGACTAATTTATTACGGGTATCAAGGAGCGCATCTACAACCTTGGCGGTAAGACCTGATTGTAACAATTGATTCCGGTTGGCTTGCCAGGCAGTTGAGAGTTTGCCAAAATAAGCCAGTAGTTTCTTGTAACGAACAGATCCAACACCTTTAACGTAACTGAAAGCCAGCCAGTAATTACGCTCGTTCATCCCGCAATCCGTCAGGCACACTAACGCTCATTTTACTTTCTTCAAGGTCGATATCAAGAATAACATTCGGGATATCTGGCAATAGCAATTCTTCTCTTTCGTCATTTTTTATAACAAATACATCGTTTGCGCCGGTTTCAAGAATTTCAGTGAGAACGCCAAGGAAGTTTTCGTCTTCATAAACGCGCAAGCCTATTAACTCGTGGTGATAATACATGCCTGCTGGCAGGGCAGGAATCTCTGATGTTTTCACAAAGACTTCCAGGTTTGTCATCACTCTTGCTTCTTCAGGTGAATTAATCCCCTCGAAAGAAATCAGCATAAGCTTGTTTTTTGGTCTCAAGGTATCAAGTAAAACGGGAGCTTTATCCTCGCCAAGAAATACCTTTTTCCCATGCTTTAATCTCTCAGGAAAATCGGTATAAACATAGAAATCCATTTCGCCACTCACACCGTGGGTTTTTCCAAGCTTGCCAATTAAAAGGAAAGCAGGCCCGGAAGACTTTCCTGGACCTGCTTTCTTATCTGTATTAGGACTCATAAATAGAGCTTTACTCTACGTCAACAATGTCCATCATCACTTGCTGACCATTTCGAGCAGCGACCATGCGTAACAAAGTGCGCATTGCATTGGCTACCCGACCGTGTTTACCAATAACACGCCCGATGTCATCAGGGTTAACCTGCAAGTCAAGATGAAGGGTTTTGCCATCCTGGTATTGCTCGATGCTGACTTCTTCAGGTTTGTCAACCAAAGATTTGGTCATGTATTCGAGCAAATTTACTAAATCGTCCTGTTTCATTGCTTCGTTATACCGAGCTTATTAAGCTTCCTTTTTTGTTTTTACAGCTTTTGTGGCTTTGGCAGGATGAGCAGTCTTTTGGGAAACGACCAAATTTTCGTAAACAGATTTAGCTTCTGCCAGAAGTGCATCCTGGGGTTCGCCCTTCTTCAAGCGGGCAAAGCGCTCATCCAGTTTGACAACTTTGAACAGTTTGGCAACAGATTCTGAAGGCTGTGCGCCAACGCTGAGCCAGTGGTAGACACGTTCTTCATCAAATTTGATTGTGCCGGGCATAGTTTTGGGATTGTATTGGCCAACAATTTCAACAAAGCGACCATCACGTGGGGCTTCTTTGTCAGCCACAACCACACGATAATGGGGTTGATGGGTTGAGCCTATACGGCGGAGACGAATGCGAATCATATAAAAATTTTACTCCTTAGATATTCCTGTAAATTTTATCTAACAGGCTCTCTTCAAAGGCTGAGGGAATGCTGAAGGGGCATGTCCTTTTCTGCGAGCACAAGTTAACCAAATAACTTATTAATATTACCACGAGCACCAGGTTTTTGCAGTTGTTTCATTATGCTCTGTATATCCCGAAATTGCTTCATCAAGCGATTGACATCCTGAACTTCTTTTCCACAGCCCGCGGCAATGCGTCTTCTCCGGCTAGCATTTAAAATGCTTGGATCGCGCCGTTCTGCTTTGGTCATGGATCCGATGATGGCCTCGACCACTTTTAATTGGTTTTCTGCTTCGTGCGGATCGACCTGTTTGGCGACCGCACCAAATTGACCAGGCATCATCCCCAGTACTTGCCCTAAAGGGCCGAGCTTCTTGATTTGCTTGAGTTGCTTGGCAAAATCTTCAAGGGTGAAGCGGCCGGAAAGCATCTTCTGTGCGTCTTCAGCACTTTCTTCAGCGTTGTAAGCTGCTTGAGCTTTTTCGATCAGACCAAGAATGTCCCCCATACCAAGAATTCGGTTTGAGACACGCACCGGGTCAAAGATTTCCAGGGCGTCAAGGCCTTCCCCTGTACCCAAAAATTTGATGGGAATGCCGGTAACCTCGCGAATTGAGATGGCCGCACCACCACGGGCATCTCCATCGATTTTTGTGAAAACAAGTCCACTCACTGGAACCGCAGCTTTGAACCCCTTGGCAATATTCAACGCTTCCTGACCGATCATCGAGTCGACGACCAGCAAAATTTCCTTTATCGGCACAGCCGCCTGGATTCCTTTAATTTCATCCATTAAGGTGTCATCCAACTGGGAACGCCCAGCTGTGTCCAAAATCACGACCGTATACCCGCCTTTTTGCGCTGCCAAAAAAGCTTCTTTGGAAATTTGTACCGGTTTACCGCCCGGTAACGTGAAAACTGGAACATCCACTTTCTCGCCAATGGTCTGCAACTGCTTGATAGCCGCTGGACGGTAAATGTCAGCAGCCACTAACAAAACCCGCTCACCACGCGCGCGCAGGATCTTAGCTAACTTTGCGGCAGCAGTCGTCTTGCCAGAACCCTGCAAACCAACCATCATAACGACGTGTGGTTTTTCACCGCGTAAATTGAGCGGCTCTGCGCTGCCAAGCGTTTTGATTAGTTCTTCGTCAACTATCTTTATCACTTGTTGAGCTGGATTAAGCGATCGGGCCACTTCTGCGCCGATAGCTCGTTCTTTTACCCGGTCTGTAAATGAGCGCACAACGCCATAGCTAACGTCCGCTTCCAGCAAGGCCAGCTTCACTTCCCGCATGGCCTTATCAACGTCTGCTTCAGTTAATTTGCCGTGTCGTTTAAGTTCATCAAAAATTTTATTCAGTCGATCTGATAGGCTATCAAACATTGTTACCTTCCCCAGCGAATTTTACATGAAAACGATTTATTTGGCGAAAACTGAAAAAATGGACTTGCTTTGATACAATTCAGGCAAAACTCACCACTTTGAAAGAGGATCCACATGTCAGTTTCTACACAAATCGGTGTCAAAGTTCCTGAAATTTTATTACCCAAAAAAGATATCAATCTTACCAAGTGGGCTGTCATCGCCTGTGATCAATTCACCTCGCAACCGGAATATTGGGAAGATGTTGCCAACCTTGTCGGGGATTGCCCATCAACTTTACATATGATCCTACCAGAGGTCTGGCTGCACGCATCGGATGTTGCCGAGCGAATTGCTAAAAGTCAGGCTGTTATGAAAGAATATTTAGCAGCAGACCTTTTCGAAAACAAGCGTGGCTTTATCCTTGTTGAACGCACCAACTCCGGTAAGGTTCAGACTGGCCTGATGGTTGCCCTCGACTTAGAGACTTATGATTTCAACAAGGGCTCTCAAACATTAATTAGAGCAACAGAGGGAACCATCCTTGACCGCCTGCCTCCACGCATGCAGGTGAGGCGCGGTGCCAACCTGGAAATGCCGCACATTATGGTACTTTATGATGACCAGGCTAATGTTGTCCTAAAAGATGTTCATCAAGTCAAGTCATCGTTGGAAGTTTGTTACGACTTCGATTTAATGCAAGGCAGCGGCCATCTCAAAGGTTATCTAATTGAAGATGAACGTCTTGTGGAAAGTATTACATGTCATCTGTCAGAACTTATCAAACTTGATTACTACACGCAACGTTACGGTAATGTTGATGCCAACCACCCGCTTCTCTTTGCCATGGGCGATGGTAACCATTCACTCGCTACTGCAAAAGCCATCTGGGAAGAACTCAAACCTAACGTTGGCATGGATCATCCTGCCCGTTACGCCCTGGTCGAATTGGTCAACTTGCACGATCCAGCCTTGCAATTTGAAGGTATCCATAGGGTTTTGTTCAATGTAGACAAAAATTTCCTTTCCGACCTGATCGAACGCTGGCAGGGGCACATCAGCATGGTACCAGTACAAAGCTTGGCAGCCATGACCCGTCGCGTAAATGAAGCGGGCCAAGATCAACAGGTTTTCGGCACAATCAACATCAACGGTTATCAATTGGTTGAGTTGGATGGTCTACCGCAAAACCTGGCGGTTGGTAACCTGCAGGCATACCTTGATGAATATCTGGCTACTCATACTGAAACGAAGATTGACTACGTCCATGGCGATGACGTTGTGGATGATCTCGGTAAGACATTTGGGAATATTGGTTTCTATCTTCCAGCCATTCCCAAGAACTCATTCTTTAAAACCGTGATTGTTGACGGTGCTTTGCCCCGCAAAACTTTTTCGATGGGCCACGCCAAAGACAAACGCTTCTACATGGAATGCCGTAAGATTGTCCTTTAAGATGCTTGACACATCGAACAATTGTGCTAATATTAACCTACACGTCATTAGCGGAGATAAAGATGGCAGCAAAAAAAACCACCACACAAAATACTGAATTGAACGACAACCTAAACGAAGCCAAGAAGGCTGTGCTTGACCGTGCACTGCACGACATTGTCAAAAAGTACGGCGAAGGCAGCATCATGCGCCTCGGGGAAGCCCATCAGATGCAGGTTGAAGCCATCCCTACCGGCTCCCTCTCGTTGGATCTTGCGCTTGGCGTTGGCGGTATCCCGCGCGGCAGAATCACAGAAATTTTTGGTCCTGAATCTTCCGGAAAGACCACCCTTTGCCAGCACATCGTAGCTGAAAGCCAACAGCAGGGTGGTACAGCGGCTTTTATCGACATGGAACACGCTCTTGACCCCTCTTATGCTGCGAAGTGCGGTGTAAACGTGGATGAACTGCTGATTTCCCAACCTGATACTGGCGAACAAGCATTGGAAATTTGTGAAACATTAGTGCGCTCGGGTGCTGTAGATCTGGTGGTTGTCGACTCGGTGGCCGCTTTGGTTCCCCGTTCTGAAATTGACGGCGACATGGGCGACCCTACCATGGGCGTTCAAGCTCGGCTGATGTCTCAGGCCTTGCGCAAGCTATCGGGTTCAATCAATCAGACCAAAACCGCGGTTATCTTCACAAATCAGCTTCGTCAGAAGATTGGGGTGATGTTTGGTAATCCGGAAACGACAACCGGTGGTATGGCCTTGAAATTCTACGCTTCTGTGCGTCTGGATGTTCGCAGGGTGCAATCCATCAAGGTAGGAGCCGAAATCGTCGGCAATCGCGTCCGTGTACGTGTGGTTAAAAACAAGGTTTCGGCACCATTCCGTACAGCTGAATTCGATATCATGTACAACGAAGGCATCTCTAAAGCCGGTGACCTGCTTGACCTGGCTACAAGCCTGGAAGTAATTGATAAGCGTGGCTCCTTCTACTCCTACAAAGAAAGCCGTCTTGGACAAGGACGTGAAGCCTCGAAAAATTACTTGCAGCAAAACCCTTCCATCATGAAGGAAATTGAAATGCAGGTTCGTAGCCTTGGGAACTCTGAGGTGCTGACAGGGGCGTTTGACGGTTCTATTTCTGATAGCGACCGGGAAGAAGGCGGAGATTACTAGGTTTTCCCGCCAAGCAAAGCATTTTATTATTTAGAATATTGGAAATTGATTCCAAAAACTTAAGATTAGGGCCATTAACCCTTAAAGTATAAAAAGAGACTGACCCTTTTTAGGTCAGCCTCTTTTAATTTATACATGCAAAAACTTGAAGACCAAGTCTCGAAATTTTAGGTACCTTCCTGCCAGGAAGCCAGGTACTTGACCTGTTCCGGGGTGAGCACATCCAATTTGACGCCCATGGCTTCCAATTTTAGACGGGCAATTTCGCGGTCGATTTCTTCTGGAACATCGTAAACCTTATTGTCAAGTTTTCCAGCATTTTTGAGCATGAATTCTGCAGCAAGGGCCTGGTTTGCGAAGGACATGTCCATTACGGAAGCGGGGTGACCTTCAGCAGAGGCCAGGTTAATCAAACGGCCTTCGCCGAGAATATTGATCTTACGGTCATCTTCAAGCAGGTAGGCTTGAACAAAGGGGCGCACGAGTGATTTTTCTTTGGACATCTGTTCCAAAGCCGGGATGTTTATTTCACAATTGAAATGACCGGAATTAGCAACGATAGCGCCACTCTTCATAACCTCAAAGTGTTCTTTGTCGATCACATTTATATCGCCAGTAACGGTCACAAAGACATCACCAACCTTAGCAGCTTCTGCCATCGGCATAACGCGGAAACCATCCATAACAGCTTCCAGCGCAACCACAGGGTCAATTTCCGTGACGATGACATTCGATCCCATGCCGCGAGCACGCATTGCCAAACCGCGGCCACACCAACCGTAACCAGCCACAACAAAGGTTTTACCTGCAAGCAGAACATTTGTGGCGCGTATGATACCGTCAATGGTACTTTGACCAGTGCCGTAACGATTATCAAAGAAATGCTTGGTCATGGCATCGTTAACAGCCATAACCGGGAACTCCAACATTCTATCCATTGCCATTGCGCGCAGACGAATGACACCGGTGGTTGTTTCTTCAGTTCCGCCGATGACGTTTGGTAATAAATGACGATATTCTTTGTGTAATGTGCTTACCAGGTCAGCACCATCATCCATCGTAATTTGTGGATTGTGAGCGAGAGCAGCATGTAAATTCTTGTAATAAGTGGCATCATCTTCGCCCTTGATAGCAAAGACAGGAATCTCGTATTGTGACACAAGGGCAGCAGCTACATCATCCTGAGTGGATAAGGGGTTGGAAGCCGTGATAACGATATCCGCACCACCAACCTGTAGCACACGCAACAGATTTGCTGTCTCAGTCGTTACATGCATACAGCATGACATTCTGATGCCGTCAAACGGTTTTTCATTCTTAAATCGTTTTGCCAATGAAGTCAGAACGGGCATTTCGCGTTCAGCCCAGTCCATTCTTCTGCGTCCGCCTTCAGCGAGGCTAATATCTAGAATATTGTAATTTTGCATTGATTCTCCGATTATTCTTTATCTTGATTAATTGTGTCCAGCAAACCCTGATCATCAAAGGTTTGGCGATAATACGTCTTAAATTCTTTCCAGCTGAATTGGTGTTCCTGGGTGCCGTGTTCTGCCAGACAATATGCAGCTGTTGTAGCCCCCATCTGAGCACAAATCCGCATCGGCCAATTCAACAAGTAACCCCTCAAAAATCCACCTCTAAAAGCGTCCCCCACACCGGTAGGGTCCACAACATTTACACCCGGAATCACAGGAACCACGATGTCTTCTTGGCCTGCAACTATCCTGGCGCCGGCTTTTCCTAATGTTACCACGCAGAATTCTGGCGAATATAGGATTTCATCCGGGTCCATGCAAGAACCTTTTTGCAGCAGTTCAAACTCATACTCATTGACAAAGATTCCAGAGGCATTTTTCACCCCTTTGCATAGCATATCCTTATCCATCCGAACTATTTGTTGCCCAGGATCAAAAACCATTTTCAGGCCCAAATCCGCGCATTCATCCATATAGCGATTCATCGCCCTTGGATCAGTTGGGGAAACCATTACCAAATCACCAGGTTCATAATTGGCATCCCGCAGAGACATTTCTGCAGAATCTGCCATTGCGCCTGTATAGAAAGACGCAATTTGTGACTGACCAAGATCGGTATTTTGAAAGAACGAAGCTGTAAATTTCTGCTTATCCACATACACACCACTGGTATCTACGCCAGCTGCCTGCAAATGACGCTCAAAATCACCAAAATCTTGCCCAGCTGCTGAGTATAAATAGGGCTTTCCACCAACCAATGCCATGTTGTAAGCGATATTCGCACCCACTCCACCAAAACGCTTGACCATATCCTCCACCAGAAAAGACAGGCTAATTTTGTCAAGCGATTCCGGTAAGATGTGGTCTTTAAAATATCCAGGGAAATACATCAGATAATCAAAAGCTATTGAACCTGTAAGGATTACTTTCATTGGGTCCTCCCATTAGTGTTCAGCACTGAAATACTTCTAAAAAATGGCGGATACAGAACTCCCTTTTCAGTTATTAATGCATCAATCAACCGATGTGGTGTCACGTCAAAGGCGTAATTCAATGCTTTGGCATTTTCTGGTGCAACTGGAAGGCCGTTCTGTTGCAGGCCCAGAATTTCATCTCCACTACGTTCTTCAATGGTAACCGATTCTCCATTTGGACAGTTGAAATCGAGTGTTGAAACTGGCATAGCCGCATAAGCCGGAATGCCATTGTCGTAGGCCGCCAAGGCAAGCATGTATGTGCCAATTTTGTTGACAACATCACCATTGGAGGCCACGCGGTCGGCACCAAAAAAAACTTTTTCTACTCTTCCAAGGCGCATCAGGTATCCAGAGCTGGAATCTGTAATGATTTCATAAGGAATCTTGTACTGTTCCAGTTCCCAAGCGGTCAGACGTGAGCCCTGCAAACGTGGACGGGTTTCATCCACGTAAACATGGATTCGCTTGCCTTGCTCATGCGCCAATCGTATGCAACCCAGCGCGGTACCATAATCGACTGAAGCCAGCGCGCCGGTATTGCAATGATGAATAATGTGATCACCATCATTGATCAATTCCGCGCCGAAACGTGAAATTGACAGGTTGGCAGCCACATCTTCTTCTGCCTTTTGATTGGCAAATGAAAGCAAAGCCCCGCTCAGTTGCTCGGTAGTCCCGATGAAATCGTTGATTAGTTTTGTAGCAGCCTCTACAGCCCAAGCTAAATTAACAGCTGTTGGCCTCGCAAAATTGAGATGTGTGGCAAATTGGAGGAGGCGTTCCTTCATCCAAGGCAGAGGTTCAGTTTCAAGTTCCCTGGCCTTCAGTGCCATCGCGTAAAACGCTGAAACGCCGATGATCGGTGCACCTCTAATGACCATTGTCTTGATGGCTGTTCGAATATCATCAGCTTGTTTAAATTCAATGAATACAAATTCTCCAGGTAATCTGGATTGATCAATTGCTTTGACAAGCCCTTTTTCTTGAATCCACTCAATAGATCGCATCGTTCTCCATTAAAAGACGCCCTTTGGGGCGTCCTTTAGAAGTTTACCATAGTGCAGCAAAGAACTTGGGAAGATTTTCAACAAAAAGCGATATCGTAGAACCATTTATAATTTCAATATGCGTTCGCGTTCTTCTTCAATCAGTTGGATTTCGATCGGCTTCCTTGTGGTGGGTTCGATGCTGCTTGTGCTGCAGCTTGTGCGTTACAGCAGCATCCGGGCAGCCATGCCCACGGGCATGAAGATTGCTGGTGTTTCCGTAGGTGGATTGAGTCCGGAAGAAACCGCTGACCGTCTCAACCAGGTATTTCTTTCACCAATAGAACTAAGGATTGAGAATTCACGTATTCAGGCCAGGCCAGCCATCTTAGGCTACAGGCTCAAACTCGAGAACATGTTGGCAGCTGCTGATAAACAACGCACTAATCTGTCTTTTTGGGTTGGGTTTTGGCGTTTCCTTTGGAACCAACAAATTAGCTCTGAAGACATTCCTCTGCAATACGAGCTGGACAAAAATCGCTTGCAAGCTTATCTTGAATCAGAAATTGCAACCCGTTATGAACGCCAGGCTCTAACAGCCTTGCCTGTACCCGGTGAGGTAAGTTTCAACACTCAGCTTGGCGGTTCCAGGATAAATTACGAAACATCAATCGCCAGAATTGAGACTGCCCTCAATACCCGGGATAATCGCGTTGCTGTTTTGGATCTAATAGAAACCTCTGCCCTGAAGCCTACATTTGGGGCATTGGAATTCAGTCTACAAGCGATCATCGACGAATCCGCTTACGATGGCATGGTTGAAATTTACCTAAAAGACCTCCAGACCGGAAACCTAATCCACTTTACTCGCCGTCGTGATGAAATTGAAAACACGCCAGTTAATGTGGCATATTCATCCTGGTCGACAATCAAAATACCCATTCTTGTTTCGACCTTTGCCAGGCAGGAAGCTCCTTACAACGAGGCTCTATTGGCGGATATCGCCAAAATGATCGAACAATCCGACAACAGCGCTTCCGACACCGTTGCTCAGGAAGGCGTGGACCAGATTAGAGGCCCCCTTCTTATCTCTGAGGACATGTTTGCCCTGGGCCTTGAAAACACATACTGGGCAGGTTATTTCAAACTTGGTTCCCCATTGCTTCAGGCATTTAAAACCCCTGCGAATCAAAGAACTGACATCGATACCAATGCAGACACCTACGCCCAAACGACTGCTGCCGACATGGGCTTGCTGCTGCAAGATCTTTATTACTGCAATAAAAATTTTGGGGGTGCCTTCCCTCTTGTTTTTGAAGGGAGAATAACACAGTCTGAGTGCAAACTTATGGTCGATTATCTGAGTAAAGACAACATTGGTCAGTTAATTCAAGCTGGGGTTCCAGCAGCAACAGTTGTGGCACACAAACATGGTTGGGCAGTTGAGGTCAAAGATGGGTATATCCACACCATCGCTGACACTGGTATTGTCTACACGAAAGGAGGCGATTTTATACTAAGTATCTTCGCCTACCACCCGGTACAGGCAATTTTTGATACTGTCAATCAGCTCTTTGCGGATCTTGCCGGAGCTGCATATAATTATTACAATCTGGAGATCCCAAGCTCGCAATAAGACGAAATGCTGTTGTATAATCACGCCTACGCCCCTGTAGCTCAATGGACAGAGTAATAGACTTCGAATCTATCGGTTGCGCGTTCGAGTCGCGCCGGGGGCATTCATTTTTGATTTACAGTCTTCTTACAATGTTCCCAAAAACCTTGCTAATGAATTTCTGGAATGCCATCCTCAAGTTTGATAACCCTGTCAGCTAGTTTCATTGCCTGTTCAAGCGAATGTGTGGCAAAGATTAATGTAGCATTGTTTTTCCGTACGTAGTCTGCAATTACTGAGTCAATTTGTTCCCGCCCTCGCAGGTCAATCGGAGCTGTCGGTTCATCCAGCAATACTAAATCCGGTTTTACAAGAAGAAGCCTTGCAATTGCAACCCGCTGCGCTTCCCCTCCAGAAAGCTTTTCTGCTTCCTGCTTTTCAAAACCCTGTAGTCCTACAGCGTTGATTACTTCCTGGATCGATCCTGATTTTTTCTCAGAATCTAATGCTGCCAAGGCCACATTTTGCCAAACTGACATTCTAAAGAGATATGGTTTTTGAGGAAGGTATGCAAGCTTTTTTCCTTCCAAACCGGATATCTCGCCTTCAGAGGGTCTTATGACCCCGGCAAGCAAACGCAATAATGTGGTTTTGCCACTTCCATTTTCACCGATCAGTGCGTAAGACTGACCTTGGTCGAATCTCAAAACATCCAGACCCAAGATGACCCTGCCTTTTCGCCTTACTTTGATGCCGCTAAGTTCAATCATCAGACACCTTGGCACGCAGAGATTGGACAGCAAAATTTACTACAAAAGCAATTACTAACAAAACCAACCCAAGTGCCAATGCTTGTTCAAATTGGCCCATGTTAGTCTGCATCATGATAGCTGTTGTGATGACCCGGGTTTTGTATTGAATATTTCCCCCCACCATTTGAACGGCTCCAACCTCCGCAACAGACCTTCCAAAACCAGCAAGAATATTGAGCAGATAATCTCGTTTGAAATCCATTAGCACCAGTCGGAGTTTCTTAGTGGTGGAGATGCCAAGCCCGAGACAGGTTTCGTTGATAGCTTCAGCATTGAGTGAAATCAAATTTGCAGTCATCCCTGTGATTATGGGTGAAATCAAGATGATCTGAGCAATCACCATTGCTGGCAATGAAAACAATAAGTTCAGCCTGCCGAGCGGTCCGCTGTGTGAAAGAAGCAAAAATACTAATAAACCGACTAAAACAGGTGGCAAACCCATCAAGGTGCTGTTGATCTTAAGCCAAGTTTTTTTGCCTTTAAATTCAGTTAACCCCAACCAGGTACCTAATGGAATGCCAATCGCAGCTGAAATAGCAGTGCTGAAAACTGACATTATTAATGTCAGAACGATAATTTCCCTTAACTCAGGGTTTGGGCCGAAAAGTTGGTAGAGAACTTCTTGCATATAGTAAGGGGGCGGCATAACCGCCCCCTTCTCCTAATCAGTCAAGATTGAAGAATAAACCTTGCCCGTATTGTTCAACTCCAAAACTGGCAATCATTTCCTTTGCCTTGTCGGTCTTAATCCAATCGATAAAAGCTTTAGCTCCTTGGATGTTTGACTCTGCAAACCGTTTGGTAGATATGGCTATCATCGAATAGGTATTCTTCATGTCAGCTACATCCTCGAGCAGCAGTTCTAAATTGCCTTTATTCGCCAGATAAGTTGCCTTATCAGAAAGCGTGTAAGCCTGCATCTCGCTGGCGGTATTCAGAGCTTGCCCCATACCTGCACCGATGTTCTGATACCATGTATCCTTGGCAGGGTCTGGTTCCAGCCCAGCATCTTTCCAGATCTTTAGTTCTGCGTTGTTGGTACCGCTCTTATCTCCACGGGTAATAAAAGTGGCGCTGTTTTCAGCAATCTTCTGGAATGCCTCCGCGGCTGTAGCAGAGCCTGCAACTCCAGCAGGATCATCCGCAGGCCCAACAATCACGAAGAAGTTATACATGAAAGGTATACGTTCTTCTTCATACCCCTGTGCGATAAATGCTTCTTCTGCGGATTTTGAGTGAACCAATAGAATGTCAGCATCGCCTGTTTCACCTTTTTTAATCGCAGCACCTGTGCCTGCGGAGGTGATCTCAAGCTTGTATCCAGTTTCTTTTTCAAACTCTGGTTGGAGGTAGGCCATCAGGCCCGAGTCATTGACGGATGTGGTAGTAGACATCCGGATGGGTTTCTTTTCCGCTTGTACCTGGCAACCAATTGCCCCTATCAACAGAACACCCATCATTAAAAACAAAAAAAACTTTCTCATACTGTCTCCTTTCCAAAAGGGAGGCAAGCTTGTTTCCGCGCTTACCCTCGAGCCATGAGCCTTGGGATTATTCATGGCTACCGCTCTATCCACCTTGGGGTTGGCTTTAGGTGGGCAGAGTCGAAGAACTTAAACGATTATATGTGAAAATTATCGCATTGTGGTTTAATCAGACATTTTTGGCGCGGCACATTCATAAGCTTCACCACGCAAGGTCTCAATAGCATGCGGCAACGCTGGCATTAATACGTTCAGGCACTCCAGAGCTGCCTTCGGGCTGCCTGGCAAGTTGACGATAAGTGTTTGCTTCCGAATGCCGGCTTGAGCCCGGCTTAACATGGCGTGCGGGGTGATTCTTAGGCTTGCCGCTCGCATGGCTTCAGGAATTCCTGGCGTCTGGCGTTCAATTACTGCCATCGTTACTTCAGGGGTAAAGTCCCTGGGGGCAAATCCAGTCCCTCCAGTGGTAAGCACCAGGTCAGCCTCATTGCTGTCAGCTATTTGACACAAGGCATTCGTAAGCATTTCTTTGTCGTCTGGCAAGAGCAAAGTTCGCACGATTTCAGCTTTGTTGTTTAGTGCTTCAACCAATGCAGGCCCGCTTTTATCTTCTCGCAACCCAGCATAGCCTTTGTCGCTCAGGGTAATAACGATTGCTTTCATGGGCAATATCACGTAGATATCGTCTCCGGCTCTGATCTTTCCAGCTTTTAAAACTTTGGTAAAAACACCATCCGTAGGCATTACGCACATTCCCACTTGCTGAAAGATCTGGCAACCATGATGGCATTCTTTGCCAATCTGGGTGAGTTCGAGTAAACAATCGCCTATCTTAAATTTTGTTCCAATCGGGTAGTTGTAAAGGTCAAGTCCGTCCGTTGTGATGTTTTCAGCAAAGATACCGGGCACCAAACCTTTTGCGCCACGATCCCTCATTTTTTGCACACTGGTTTGATCCAACAGACTAATCTGGCGGTGCCAATCTCCAGCGTGGGCATCGCCCACAATACCTTTAAGGTCTATCTCAACATAGCCGTCAACACTGTGTTTAATAAGGCCTTTCTTATCACTGATGTTGACTGCGATAACTTTCCCTTGCATCTATCCTCCGATATGGCTCATTCCACGTTCGAGCCTCATTTTTCCAAATTCATGGCCGCAGGGTTTGTTATAAATTGCCTCGCGGATGCTTTCTTTCAATGCCTCATACCCTAACTGGATGGCAGGCAGAAGGTTTATTTCATCGTTCCTTCCCAGGCATGGGCGCAATGTACCATCGCTCATGATGCGAATTCGGTTGCAATCCCCACAAAATTGGTGCGAGATGGGACTAATCAGGCCGATTCTGCCTTTATACCCAGGAATTTGGTAATCGCTTGAAGGTTGCCCAAAATAGCGTGGAGGTATCTTTTCCAATTGAGGAAATTGCTTTAATATCAAGTCGCTACTTACCCGTTTTGCAGCTGCCAGTGGGTTAACACCAATTTCCATGTACTCAATAAAGCGAACGTCAATGGGCATTTGCCTTGCCAGTTCAATGAAATCACCGATTTCATTATCATTTACGCCCTTGACCAAAACTGCATTCAGCTTTACAGGCAATAGCCCACATTCGATAGCTTTG
This sequence comes from uncultured Anaerolineaceae bacterium, assembly GCA_964391795.1. GTDB lineage: Bacteria > Chloroflexota > Anaerolineae > Anaerolineales > Anaerolineaceae > Mesolinea. The sequence goes on from CAYMNM010000021.1 coordinate 19,756, forward strand.
GCAATCCCATCCAGAACTTTATCAACCTCCCCACCGGTTAAAATCTTGAACTTTTCCCTGTCCAGTGAGTCGAGGCTTACGTTCACTCTATCCAATCCAGCAGCTTTTAGCCCCTTGGCCTGGTTTGCCAGGTCCTGGGCATTGGTAGTAATTGAAATATCCTTGATAGTGGGGATCGTTCTAATCCCTTTGATAATCTTGGTTAAATCCCGCCGTAAAAGCGGTTCGCCACCGGTCAATCGCACCCTGTCAATGCCAAGTTCCGAACATGCTTCTACAATTTGAACCATCGCATCAGCAGAAAGTTCACTTTTTTTAGGGCAGAGGTCCTCACCAGCCCGACAGTAAGCACATCTAAGTTGACATCTCTCAGTTACTGAAAGTCGTAAATAGCTAATTTTGCGGTTGTATTGATCTATCATTCACTTGAATCCCACTCAAAGATACCAGATTTTCCACCTTCCTTGTGTACCAAGTGAATATCTTCGATGATCATGCGCTTATCGATTGCTTTTGCCATGTCATAAATCGTCAATGCAGCTACACTAACTGCTGTGAGGGCTTCCATTTCAACACCAGTCTGGTAGAAGGTTTTTGCACAAGCAATTATTTTGATGGCGTGATCGCCAAGTTCCTCAAATTCAAGGCTTATCGAACTCAAAGGCAAAGAATGGCAGAGAGGGATCAGCTTATCGGTCTGTTTGGCTGCAAGAATTCCTGAGATTCTGGCAACAGCCAAAGCATCGCCTTTTTTTAGGGTGTTTTCCCGAATTTTGGTAAGGGTTTCTGGTGACATCTGCACTGTCCCAGTAGCAATGGCAACTCTTTCGGTTGAGTCCTTCTGACTGATATCAACCATTTGTGCTTTGCCTTCATCATCAAGATGTGTTAATTCCATGGGATGATTTCTCCTGGGTTTTCAACGATGTACCCACCAAGTTTTTCCAACCTGTGCCTTAGTTCTTTGCCAGCCAAAACATTTCTAAATTCTTGCATGGATTCTAATTTCATAGCCTCTTCAAGTACCAACAAGTCATATTGCTCTTGCCAAAGAGGTATAAATTCCAGCCCGTAAATTTTGGCGGCTGAAAATATTCCAAGCCCTGCATCCGCTGTACCTGCAGCAATCGCAGCGGCAACGGCTGTGTGGGTGATTTCCTCACGTTGATAACCTTGCAGGGTGGAAACTTCAATATTTTCCCTGTTAAGTAGGTAGTCTAGCAAAATACGCGTGCCACTACCTTTTTGACGATTTACGTAGCTTATTCGCGGCAGGTCGATTATCCCCTGAATCGCTTTTGGGTTTCCTGCTTTTACCATAAGCCCCTGTGTACGTAGAACACCGCGCATAAGAATAACTTTGCCTGCAGGAAAGTATTTTTTCAGATATGGGATGTTGTACGTTCCTGTAGACTCATCCAATAAGTGAATACCGCCCAGGTGGGCTTCACCACGTTTCACAGCCATGATACCTCCCATGCTTCCAACGTGTGAAGAACTGACCCGCGAGTTAGCAGAGGATATTTTCATTAAATCCGCGATTTCATCGATCATTGGATCATGGCTACCCGTGACCACCAGCGCTCGTTTTACTTCACGAGGATCCTTTATCAGCCAGAGGTCTACATCTGCCCCTGCCTCGTAACCTTCAACATCCTGGGGAACCTCAATGATGCCATCTGCTTTGATGAAAGAACTTACCACGCCAGCACCGCGATTAAGTGGCACAGCGATTTGCTTTCCACTTACTTCCCCTAATTGTGCACGTATATATTCTTTGTATTTTAGAGAAGACATTAATTTTCTTGACAGTACAGGGTGCTCTTTATTTTTTTCGAGCCCAGCTTGATGGGTCATCAGATCCAAAACCGGTTTAACAATTTCTTCCATGATGATAATCCCTGAAACTGGGTATCCAGGCAGTCCAATCATCGGAATGGTCCTATTATTAACTTTCTTAAGGCCAAGAATGGCAGGTTTCCCTGGCTTAATCGCAATTCCGTGGATGACCACAAACCCTACAGAATTAAAGGCATCGGAGGCATAATCTTTTCGTCCTGCTGAAGACCCAGCATTGAGAATGACCATGTCATTTTCCTGGGCAGCCTCTTCTAAAGCGGCCTGGATTGCTTCTTGTTTATCTGGAACTATTCCGTAAACTTTAACCTTGAAGCCCCATTCTTCCAACATTCCTTTAAAAATAGTTGAGTTAAATTCAATAATTGCTCCTGGTTCAGGGTTTTCTGTGGGAGAAACCAACTCATTTCCTGAGGGAATAAAACCAACCTGTATATCCTTTAGAACTGGCAAATCTAAAACGCCTGCCGCCAGCAATGCGCCTTGCATGGCTGGCGTGATGCGAGTGTAGGAAGGTAAAATCATATCACCTGCACTTATGTCTTCGCCAATTTGTCGGATGTTTTGCCAAGGGGTTGCCGGTGTATAGATAAAAACACGACCTTCCCGTTGAATGACATCCTCAACCATCACAACACAGTCATAATCAATTGCGAGTGGGTCACCAGTATTCACCCATCGAAAATCATTTTCCGACAGGATGCAGGGTGTGGTTTCACTCGCTCCATATGTTTGCTTTGCCTGGAGAGCGATGCCATCCATCGCACAAGCGTTGTAGTGCGGGGCACTAATCCGGGCATAAACGGCTTGGCAAGTGACTCTTCCAAGTGCCATGACCGTTGGGACTATTTCAGTTTCTAAATTGATACCGGAATCTGAAAGAGTATTCAGGTAGATTTGCCTTGCGTCCTCAATCGGATAGTTGGTTAAGTATTCAAAAGCCATTCTTCCTCACATTGGAATTACATTGATATCGGCACCTTCTGCCAAGCCTTCCAGATCTCTTTGAATTCGAACGAATCCGTTTGCCCTGGAGACATTGGTAATCAGACCAGATTTACTTGGAATAGGGTAGGCAAACCCATCCTCTAATCGGACAAGCAAGAATTCTTCTCGGCCTTGGTTGGATGAGTAAGCCGCAGCCATTTTTGCGGGAATTGAAATTTCTTCAGATTCTGATTTCAATAAATTATTAAGAAGTGGTTTTACCAACATGCGGGTAAGGAAATATGCAGCCACTGGATTCCCAGGCAGACCGATGACTGGAATACCCTTGATATCAGCCACTATGGTCGGTTTACCTGGCTTGACAGCCAGCCCGTGTATGAGCACTTTGCCGTGGTTTTGAATGACCCGTGCCAGGTTGTCGCGCACGCCTACTGAAGTGCCTCCAGAAACAAGCACACAATCAGAAGAAGTGCAAAGCTTAAGAAGTGCCTCCTCAAGCAAGGCTTCCTGATCTCTAATGAACGCATGAGAAACAGGCAAAAAACCCATCTGCAGCGAGAAAGCTTCCAACATTGGAGAATTTACATCCCTGATCTGCCCTGCAAGGGGTGTTTCTTCTGGTTTTACCAATTCATCACCAGTCGATAGAATTCCAACCCTGAGAGGTTTGTATACATCAATTTCGACGACACCCAAAGCTGCCAAGGATCCAATATCAGCGGGACTTAACTGATGCCCTGAAGGCAACAAGATTTCACCAGGTTTGCCATCATCTCCACGAAAAATGATATTGGCACCTGGTGCTGATGGTTTTAGAATAGCAATCTCATCTTCTAAAAATTTCTCAGTATACTCAATCATCACTACAGAATCAGCTCCAGCCGGAACCTCAGCACCAGTTGGAACCAACACTGCGGACATGCTATCTACACGCAAGTCGCTTTGTTTACCCATATCTACGCTGCCAATTAGGCGTAGAATTCCAGGGTTTGTCTCGGAACAACCACGAATATCTTCCGCGCGGAGGGCATAGCCATCCACGGTAGACCGGTTGAAACTAGGTATGAATTCAGAAAAAGATATGGGTTGACTCAGGAAACGCCCCAAAGCTTTACTGAGCGTGATCTTTTCGGCTTTAGGCATAATCCCAGAAAAATGATCTTTTGTTATGGTTAATGCCTCTGAAAGTGGCGTGACATGAAACATCTATGCAGTCCTTTGCGTAAATATACACTAAGATTCTGAGTAAATCTCGCTATTTTGGAATAAAACAATCTTGGTGTCACAAATTCCTATTAGTTTACAAAAATCCT
>CAYMNM010000022.1:0-23635 GCA_964391795.1 uncultured Anaerolineaceae bacterium
ACCTTATCCCGCCCCTACGCGGGATCAAGAGAAAAAAGCAAGAATCGGGCGAGGCGCTGCGCTGGCCTCAGCCCATGCGGCAGAACCAATAACCCGGGCGGGCTTCCTCTATGATGCTTCGCATCGCGAGTACGCAAGCAGTCACAAAACCAGTTCAGACAGCCCCTACGCGGGAATAAGATAAAAACCGGAACAGAACAATGCGTTCTCAACGCAAGGCAAGCTTACAAAGTCATTAAGCACCCAAACACTGGGAGAGGAGGCAAAGAATGAGCAGGATTGCGATGAGTGCCGTAATTAAAGACCCACAGCCCTTTTTGTTAGTGCCATCGTCATTTACCATGGCGATGTAGCCCACAAAATCATCAAAATCGTTGTTTTTATCGTCCATGATTACAGAGCGGTACCCCTCTTTAGAACTAATTATACGCCGCGGGGAGCAAAAACCTCTGCCTAAGGTTTGAAGGAACGGGTGGATTGCACAATTTATAATTGAGCCATTATGCCCAATAAAGAAGATCGGGAAAAATTAGCTTACTACTGGAAAACTACAGCCAGCAAATACGACCGTTCGCTCTCATTCCTTAATAATAATTTTTTGTCGAGCAGTAGGGCCTGGGTGTGCAGCCGGGCAAGTGGTAAAACACTTGAAGTAGCCATCGGAACAGGCCTCAACCTGGCTTATTACCATCCGAGCACCGAGCTTTTCGGGCTTGAATTCAGCCATGCCATGATGCAGGGAGCTCTTAAGAAAACAGCTCAGCTGGACCTCAACGCCAGCTATACACAAGGGGACGCGCTGGCTTTACCCTACGCGGATGAAAGCTTTGATGCCGTCGTGTGCAGTTATGGACTGTGCGGCTTCGCGGATGAACGTGCAGCGTTAGCAGAGATGCAGAGGGTACTCAAACCAGGGGCCAGCCTGCTATTGACGGATCATATTGTCTCCACCAACTTGCTTGTAAGGGGACTTCAGCACTTGTTGGAGCTTTACTCCATTCCTGCCCATGGAGAGCACTTCAGACGCCGGCCGCTGCTGCACCTGGAGAGCCTTGGGTTTGAGGTTCTGGAGGCTGACCGCATGAGTTTTGGGGTGATAGAGCGCGTGCACGCGCGCAAGAACGGGAATAAAAATTACGCTTGCTGATTTAATTACAAAGACCGCCCTAAGGCGGTCTTGTTGAACTAAATGTAGTATCTTGGCTGAAGACCTTTAGTCTTCAGGTTTTTCATCCTCATCATCCGGCAAAGCCGTCATGGAGGAAAGGTCCGAGATCGAGAACTTACCCAGAGGGTCAGCCCCCACACCGCCACCTAAACCACCGCCAAGGCCTCCCAAGCCACTGAAGTCAATCTTATCCATCAGATCAGAGCCAACACCCGTAAGGGAGGTGGGGATGCGAGGCAGTGAATTACGCTCATCGTCCTTGCCAAAGCGCAGCACATCGCCATCTTCCATAATCGCTTCAACAGCCAGGCTGAGGGATTGCAGCTCCTTCACGAGCACACGGAAGGCAGCCGGCATGCCGGGTTCATCAATGGCTTCACCCTTGACAATGGCTTCGTAAGTGGCTGTGCGGCCGATGACATCATCTGATTTGACAGTGAGCATCTCTTGCAGAGTATGGGCAGCGCCGTAAGCTTCAAGCGCCCAAACTTCCATTTCACCGAAGCGCTGGCCACCGAATTGGGCTTTACCACCCAAGGGTTGCTGCGTAACCAAGCTATAGGGGCCCGTTGAACGAGCGTGTACTTTGTCTTCAACCAAGTGATGCAGTTTAAGGAAGGTCATAAAGCCCACAGTTACAGGCTGGTCAAAGGCGTCACCGGTTTGTCCATCACGCAAGGTAAGCTTGCCGATGGTCGGGTCAGGTTGGCCAGTCTTGAGCATGATACTCTTGCCGATCTTATCCATTTCGCTGAAGGACATATTGGTCTGCCAGAGTTCGCCTTTTTTCATAGCGGCCTGGCGAGATTTGAGCATGGCTTCAGTTTCGAACTCTTCGCCAAGTTTCTTGCCCCACAGGGTATAGCAAGCATAGAGCGCGCGCAGGTCCTGTTCATCACGATCGAGGACAGCAATATTGTCTTCAGGGAAGGCAACGATGGTTTTGGGGTCAAAGCCATTATCCTGCAGCCATTCGTTCATGGCAGCACGGCGGGCAAGAATCTGGTTTTCCTTGAGGGCATAAAGATCGTAACCTTTGCTGGCCAATTTTTGTTCAAGGAAGAGCAGACGAACTTCATCGTCATCTTTCAGGTCTTCAGGGGAGTGTTCAATCTGTTTGATCCAATCCCAGGCTTGTTCGCCAGTGGAATGCCAGGCTTCTTCAATCAGCCAGGCGCGGGCGAGTTCGGCTTCAATTTCTTCCTCGCTGGCACCGTCAAAGACAGGTGTGATGGCACGGAAGCCTAATTTGTCGGCAGCCCAACCAAGGTGGGTTTCAAGCACCTGGCCGATGTTCATACGGCCCGGGATGCCGAGCGGGTTCAGGATGATATCCACCGGGCGACCATCTTCGAGGTAAGGCATGTCTTCAACGGGCAGAACGCGGGAAACAACACCCTTGTTGCCATGGCGGCCAGCCATTTTGTCGCCAGCAGTAACCTTGCGGCGCTGGGCAACTGAAACGCGCACCATTTTGTCCACGCCGGCGGAAAGGTCGCTACTTTCTTCGCGGGTGAAGACTTTTACATCCACCACGATACCGCGCTCGCCATGGGGCATGCGCAGGGAAGTATCCTTGACATCGCGGGATTTTTCACCAAAGATGGCACGCAAAAGGCGCTCTTCGGGGGTTAGTTCTTTTTCACCTTTGGGGGTGATTTTTCCGACCAGGATGTCGTTGGGGCCAACTTCGGCACCAGTGCGGATGATGCCGTTTTCGTCCAGATCGCGGATGGTGTCGTCGCCAACGTTGGGGATTTCACGGGTGATTTCTTCCGGGCCTAATTTGGTATCGCGGGCTTCCAGTTCGTATTTCTCGATGTGGATGCTGGTGTAGCGATCTTCCTGGACAAGGCGTTCAGAAATGATGACCGCGTCTTCAAAGTTGAAGCCTTCCCAAGCCACGAAAGCCACAAGCACATTTTGGCCGAGGGCCAGCTTGCCGTCATCTGTGGAGGAGGAGTCAACAATCACATCGCCTTTGTGCACAAGCTGACCTTTGCTAACAGCGGGGCGCTGGTCGATGCAGGTGCTCTGGTTGGAGCGTTGGTATTTGCGCAGTTTGTAATAGCGCAGGTCGCCACTCTTTTGTTTGACAACCAGGGCATCGCCAGTGACGGAAATAACTTCTCCATCTTCCTCAGCGATGATGACCTGGCCAGAATCTGCTACTGCAGCAGCTTCCATGCCGGTGGAGACAATTGGGGCTTCAGGACGCAAGAGGGGCACAGCCTGAGTCTGCATGTTCGAGCCCATCAGGGCGCGGTTGGCATCGTCGTGCTCAAGGAATGGAATGAGGGCTGCGGAGATACCCACAACCTGGTTGGGGGCCACATCCATGTAGTCAATTTCTTCGTAGTCAGTGATCAGGAACTCGCCATGCCAGCGGCAGGTGTTGCGCTTGATGAATTCGCGGTACTCGTTCATGGGGGCGTTTGCCTGGGCAATTTTGTACTTATCCTCAGCGTCAGCAGAAAGGTAAACGTACTCATCGCTGACATAGGGGCGAATATCAATATTTTGAACTGGAAGCTTGGCTATCTTCTTTTGCAGTTCGGGGGTTACCCGGGTTTCAGCAGCGGCGATGATTTCGTCGGTCTTGGGATTTTTGACATCCTGGCGCAGAAGGTGATCCACGAGGTTGGGATCGTCGCTTTTCATATTGCGGTAGACCTTGCGATAAGGGGTCTCGATGAAGCCCAGCTCGTTGACGCGGGCATAAGCTGCCAAACGGCCAATCAGACCGATGTTCGGGCCTTCAGGGGTTTCAATCGGGCAGATGCGACCATAATGGCTGGTGTGCACGTCGCGGACGTCAAAGCCAGCGCGTTCACGGCGCAAGCCGCCAGGGCCAAGGGCCGAGACGGTGCGTTTGTGGCGCAGTTCTGAGAGCGGGTTAGTTTCTTCCATGAACTGGGAAAGCTGACTTGAACCGAAGAACTCGCGCAGAGAAGCGACCAAGGGGCGGATGTTGACCAGAGAAATTGGGGAAGCAGCTGTGCCAGCATCGCGAATGGACATGCGCTCTTTGATGACGCGTTCCATACGGCGCAGACCAACACGCAGTTTGTTTTGGATGAGCTCACCCACAGTTTTGATACGGCGGTTGCCGAGATGATCGATGTCATCCGGGCGAGCCCGGCCGTTATTGATCTCGATCATGTGGCGGATGAGGCGGATGATATCCCACTTGGTGACCATACGGTGATTGCTGGGCACAAATTCGCTCAGGTCCAACTTTTGGTTGAGCTTGTAGCGGCCTACCAATTCGAGGTCGTAATGGCGGGGATCAAAGAGCTGTTCTTTGATATTGTTAGTGGCATTTTCCAGGGTGGGTGGCTCGCCAGGGCGCAGGCGCTTGAAGAACTCGATCATGGCGGCCTGGGAAATGGTATGGGCGGGGTTCTCGCTGAGGTTGGGTTCCTGCTGGAAGGAAGATTCGATGTAAGAATGATCGGGGTCGTTATCCACATCCGCAAAGAGTTTGAGGATTTCCTCGTTGGTGCCTTCTTTGAGGGGATTATCGAGCATACCATCATCCACACCGGCTAAGGCCCTCAGGAAGATGGTGATCGGCACAGTACGCTTGCGGTTGAATTTAAGAATGATGAAATCATTCCGGCGCGTTTCAAATTCCATCCAGGCACCACGATCAGGTATCATTTTGGCGGTAGCCATCATGCGGCCGGTCGCGCGGTCGGATTCTGCTTCGAAGTAGACACCAGGGGAACGGATGAGCTGGGAGACGACCACACGCTCAGTACCATTAATAATGAAGGTACCTTTTTCGGTCATTTCTGGGAAGTCGCCCAGGAAGATATCCTGCTTGACTTTTTCAGCCAGGTCAGAACCTTCCAGGAGAACGGAGACATACAGCGGGCAAGCGTAGGTCAGATCCCGTTCAAGGCATTCTTCGATTGAGTTTTTGGGTGCTTCAAACCAATACCGCAGACCGAATTCCCTTGAGAGGGGGGTGTCACTGGGGAAGTGCAGCCGTAATTCGTTTTGGTAGGAGACGATCGGGGAAATCTCATTGAAGAGTTCGCCGAGGCCATAGTCTTTAAGGCGTTTGAAGGAGTCGAGCTGGACCTGAATCAGGTCAGGGAGTTGGAGCCCCACAGGGATGCGGGAGTAATTCTTTGGAGGCATCAGATCGGTCATTCACTTCTCCTGAACAATGAATAAAACGCACAGGCACGAAAAGGCCAGCGCGTGGGTTTGTGGGTATAGCGCAAATTATTAGTATATTCCAAAGTATATCGAGAGTCAATAGTTAAGGTTTAATTTGTAGGAATTGGATTAATGATTATAACGTATGAAAAGGGAAAGCACCAGAGTCAAATCGTAAAATTATTAGTAGTCAGTGAAATTTATCCCTTTCTTGTAAACCAAAGTGGTGGTGGATGAATAAAAAACCAACCCAGGCCAGTATCGTCACATAATCAAGAAAAGTAACGGATTGGATGCGCTACGCTTATCCTATCCCTACGGTAAAGATGGAGATCAAAATGCAGTTGACCACCTCGAAGAGGATTGGTGACAGAATCAGTGCAGGGCGACGGCGCTTGCGCGAATAAGAAAACAAAAAAAGACGCGAATTACGTCAGATTTTCTTCAGAATTATCAGATAGTTCCGACGGTCAGGGTTTAGGTTTTAAGGGGATGAGCAGGGTCATGGACTGGGCTCTGGCGGGATGAAGCTGGCTCTCATAGCCGTAGTATTCCATTTCGTCGAAGCGTTCAGACTTTTCGTAAGGAGAAGAGGGCAAGAACTTGGAATAAAAAGCCTTGCGCACTCGCGCTAAACGCCAGCCTAATAAAAAGGAAGGATTCTTCTTTACCCGCAACTGGGCATAGAGACCAGGCTCGAGCGAAACCAGATCAACCCCTTTTTCCTGGGAGGCTTTAAGTACTTTTTCGCCGATAAAATAATCGAATTCCCCGGATGCTGCTTTGGTGCCAGTGATGGTAACAGTCACACGGATTGAACTACGGTGACGCAAGCGGGGTTGAACATTGACAAATTCGCTTGCCAGGTCTTGCGCGACCTTGAAATGGTTTTCCGTGGTTGCTTTTCGCGAGACGCCAGCAAAAAGCTCTGGCATGGTGATTTCGATCACTTCCAAACCAAGCTTTTGTGTGCTCTGTAAGGTGTTAAAGGTCATTTGCGACAGTTCCTTGATGGCAATGCAATAACTCACCGTCGCGCATGATCTCGACCTCACCCACAAAAATGGTTGGGGAGCGCATCACAAGGTCGTAATGACCTGTTGCGTCCTGATGGCCACCCAGGGAAAGGTTGCGTCCGTGGCCAATATGGAAGGTGCTGTAAGCGGATTCATCCTCAATGTAGCAATCGCCCACCAAGCGTGAAAGTGTATTCAATCCCAGGCCAAATTCAGCAGCGACACGCATGCGCTCATCATTAAATTTATTGATGTAGTGCTGCAGGCGCCGGCCTTCAGCATTGGTTTGGATATTTGTGATTCGCCCGGATTCATATTGGATTAGCACTGGCTCGGTAACCAAACCGATTTGACCCATGGAACCATCCAAAACCAATTTACCTTGGGTTTGATCTTCTTCTATCGGAATATATATTTCAAAACTTGCCGAGGCAATTTTGCCAGGAACATCCGCAAGCCCGTGCAGGGAAGAAGTACGGCGGTCTTTATAGTGGAACCATATATCGGTGCCGGCTGCTGAGGTGACGTGGATCGTATCGTTGACCTCGAAGATAGGGATAAGGCATTCGGCCATAGTCTTGGCATCATAGGGGTTCATTCGAATGAAATCGTAGGTCAGCATGGATTTTCCATTCAAGGTGACCAAAGGCAATGAGAGAAAGCGCGTTCCCATACGGGCAGCTTTTATGACGTGACCGGTAGTGATCAGTGAATAGTCGGAAGCCCCAATGGCTGCGTCAAATTGCATGAGCAAATCCCCAAAGCCAGCTTTTCGAACCGGATCAACAACAATTTCATCCAGGTTTTGTAAGGTGGGAATACCCTCAGACTCAAGTGTGCAATCAGCCAGAGCTCGTGCTTCGGCATAATATTTCTGATCATACAGGATCAGGATTTTCTCGTTTTTCCGTACCTTTAACCAAGACCCGATGATAATTCGGGCGCCATCCATAATTTCAGTTTGCATGGTTGGTCCTTTCCATTGAGGACCAGCCTGGAGCCTTTGTGAAAGGCTCCAGGCAGATAATTAAGATTTATTTGAAGAGCAGCATGTAGACGATCTGGAAGGCCAGGATGAACAAGGCCGGGATCCACTGACGCTTAATGACGCCAAAGCGATCCTTCATATCCAGAAGGGCAACAGGCACAATATTGAAGTTCGCAGCCATGGGGGTCATGAGGGTACCACAGTAGCCGCAGGTGAGGGCCAACATACCAATAATGGTCGGATTAGCGCCCAGGGAAAGCACAAACGGAGCGCCGATACCCACGGTGATGACCGTAATGGCAGCGAAGGCATTGCCCATAACCATGGTGAAGAGGGGCATGGCAATGGCAAAGACGATGATGCCGATGTTGATATTGCCTTCAGGAATGATCATTCCTACGTACTTGGCAATGACATCGCCAACGCCAGCTTTGGTAAAGATGGCACCCAGAGAGGCCAAGAGCATGGGCAGCATGCTAAGTGGACCAACGATATCCAACATTCTGCGGGCATCATTGAAGAAGGTAGGCAGTTTGTTGTCGCGGTTCATGAGCAACAGCACGACGATAGCCACAATCACACCGAAGCCAACACCCACCAGCGCGCCCAGTTTGGTAAAGAGGGCAAACAAGAGGGCAAATGTGCCGATGGAAAGGGCTGGGATGAAGATAGTCATGCCGAGCTTCTTTGACCACGCTTCGCTGTAGGTAGGATCAACGGGTTTGGATTTACCCGGTTTTACCTGGCGCAGGATGGCGGGCAGGGTCATGAGCAGGACGAGGATGCCATTGATCATGTTGGGGATCCAACGGCCAAAGGCCAGGACGATGCTCAACGCGATCCAGAAGACACCCGTGCCAATATTGGCTTTGTTTTCTTTATCGGTCAGGTTCTTGACGCCGGTGAAAAAGCAGACGAAACCCATGAGTAAGAACAAAAGTTCAAGCAGCTTCGCGCCAACCGTGATGTCGGGGTTAGAAAAGAAGAAGTTAATCATCTTATGCCTTCACTTTCGGAGCATCAGATTTTCCGTTTGAAGGTACCTGATCACCATAATACTTCTTCATCATCTGACGATCGTTGATGAGCGTGTAAATGATGTAGACAATGGTAGCAAAGATGGCCACCGGAATTTCTACCTTGGCAAGGTCCACCAGGTTGACTTCGTAGCCCAGATTCTTGAGGGTTGACTGCACAAGCAGAGCGCCGCTGCCGCCAACAAAGAGCACCTGACCAAAGAACCAGGTGACATTCTCAGAACCAGAAGCAAAGCCCTTGATGGCTTCGGTATGCTCGGGGTCGGGTTCCAGACCTTTGGCTTTGATAGCACCAAGGGCCATCGGCATGATGACCGGGCGAACAAAACCAGCCACGCCACCAAAGCTAACGTTGAAGGCGGCGAAGATCACGCGCATAACAGCATAAGTAGATATGACTCTACCTGCTGTAGCGGATTTAACTTTGGCGATCAACTTTGCTGCGGATTCGCGTAAGCCGTTGCGCTCCAAGGTACCCACGACAAGCAGGGTAACAATGAAGATTCCCATTGACCGGTTAGCCACAAAGCTCTGACCGAGTGTCTCGAGCAAGCCATTCACGCCCAAGCCACCTGTCAGCGCTGTTACGATCATTGCCAGGACAATGATCAGGATCGAATCCAGCTTAAACGCGAAGCCAAGGATTACGATCAGAACACCTAATAGTTTAATAAGCACTTATACCTCCAGATGAATAAATCGAGTGAAAAAAACATTTACCAAAATTTTCTATTTGCTTTTACCGCCTCCTTTTCTGGCCGATCTATGGGAGGGATCCATGAATAATATCGGACGCTTCCTCTGTCGGATGATACTGGCTGAAGATCTTTGCCAGGTTTGTGAGTTTTCGAAGGTCAAGCCAGCGGTGCAGAGCCAATCGATAATTGCCAGGTCGTGGATCATGTGCGCCCCGGCGCATAGCTCGAGGTAGTCGCCCTGCGCGGTTTCGTCGGATACTTCAGACACGAAGCTGACCGTCGTAATCCAGGGGTAACGGACGGCTGCATATCGGTGAGCCGGATTGTAAGGGGAAGGGATCCAATAAGAGATCATGTCTTCGAAGTAATCAGCCGGGAAGAGGGCCGGCATCCAGGCATGGGCATATTTTTCAAAACGTTCGCGCCAATCCTGGTTCATAGCAATGATCTGAGGGTCTTGCCTGAGGGATTTGGCCACAACAGCTTCCATGGCTTTATTGACTGCCACGTTGGCCATATTGTTATCATCCCGCACATGATAGAAGTAAGAGTAAAGCAAAGCCCGTGGCATCCAGAAGCCTTTGAACCAGGGAGAGGTATAGCCTGAGAATTGCTGGTCCCATTCGTGGCTGGGCACGCCGTGATCATCCACAATGATATCTGGCAGCCAGTCGCGCCAAGTGCGGGTAAAGGCCATGCATTCGGTATGGATGGTCTGGTCATCAAAGTAGCCATAAGCCAGCTCCATACCAAGGGCGTTGTAACGGGCAACGTGCAGTTTCCACTCTGGATTATCTTTCTGTAGTTCGTAGTGGATTGCCGCCCCATCCGCATTTTCGTAAGGCACAAAGACCAGGTTGAGCTTCTGTGACAAGTTGCGGTATTTGGGATTGGTCAATAGCTCACGGATTATCCTGAAGCTGGCATTGGTGCTTGAAACTTCATTAGCATGGTGACGGCTATTGATGTAAAGCGTTGGCCGTTCGGTGACCGATTTAGTTCGCGGCAGCCAACCCTGGCATTGAGGAAGTAATTCGATGGCGTGAATAATTCTGCCCTGGTAACTGCGGGCAACCGGATAAACCTTGAGACCAGGCACAAGTTTTAATTTTTCAATGATTCTCAGATAATCTTCGTAACCGATGACCTGTTTTTCCAGAAGGTCGATTTGGTTAATCGATACAGGTGCTAACTGCTCAGGTTGCTTCCGCTGCGGCAAGTTCCAGATTTTCAGTCTTTTTCCATTCAACCAGGGCTGAACACGCCGGATTGCCGGATCGGGAAGATTTTCCAATAATTCTTTGCGTAACAATGAGCCCAGAGAATCCAATACCGGTTTTAAAGCCTGCGGGGCTTGGATATCCAAAGTGAGGGTGAGGCCATCATCTTCTTGTTCCAACTCTACAGCATGCAAGTGTAATTGATTAGCCTTGACCAAAGAAGAAACCTTGCCTTGCGCGGTGAGAATACAAGGCTCTGCTCCAAGGCGATCGTACAAGGAGGCCGCAAACCGCGGTTTTCCGTTTGCCTTACAGATGCGTGGCAGGATAAGTCCGGGGCTATCGAGTTTTTCCTTATTCAAACGCAAGCCCAGGCTCTTGAAATAATCCAGGGTGACGAAGTAAAGATCCTCGTGCAAGGCATCCAGAGATGAGATTCTGTCTGTTCGGCTGCCCAGGTTGAAATCTGGCTCGGAAAGTTTAATATCAAAAACCAGGCTGGAGAAAAGTGGTTGATCGCTGTTTTTGGGGTCTCCGCCTGTTTTGGCCATCACAAATTCGTGCACGGCCGGCAACACTTCTGATTGATAAGCCTCCCAAACCGCTTGAAGATCCGTTTGAATGTCTTCGTCCAGAACCTTGACACCGTTGAGCTCAGCAAGGATGTGACCGGTAGCCGGGTGCACTTTGCCAATTTCCGGATAGGCATCCAGATACGGCCGTTCAGAGGTATAGGCCTTCATACTAAATTGGGAGAGCGCACTGCCGTTCGCATCCAGAAGGCTCACGGCATAACTGAGATCCTCATCGCCTTTATAAGTGACAAATTTGACCTGATCACGGGTAAGCTTGGTCTTTTGGGCGATCGTATCATCAACGGGGTAAAGCTCCTGCAGGAAGCGCACTGGCAAGTCGAACCACAAGTCAGGGTTATCTTTACGATCAGATGTAATGGTTGGAACAGCGCCGTTTTCGTCCATCCACTCCGTTTGGTCAGGCCTCAGGAAAGGTTTGAAGGCAATTTCAACCGAGGCGGTTTCGGAGAAGCTGTTGATCTGTGGAATGATGTACTCATCAATCCAACTGTAGCCCTGTTTGTAGGCAGAGATTATGGTTAAATCAATATCCGCGCCGGTCTTACGGCAGGTTTTGCGAATATCATTTTCAAGCCTGGATCGAACAGATAAATCTTCCGAAAGACTGGCAAAAAGTTTTATTTGATCACCAAGCTTCAGCCGCGGATAAAGTTTCTCCTCAAGCAGATGCCTGAGGGAATTAAGCTCCCATTCAAGATCAAACTGTTTTTGCCAAACCAGACTTTCATCCTTGAAGGATTGGAGTTTTGCGGGCGGGCAAAGTTTCTTATGCGCATTCCAAGCTTTGGCTTCAGGATTAAAAAGGCACTGATAACGGGCTTTAAGCTGGGGTTTGAAGGCGTGCAGATAGGCAAATTGGCCATCACTATTTTGCATGGCAAGGGAAGCACTTAATTGCTCCAACCAAACAGTCAATGGCTGCTTGTTCAGCGTGATTCCAGCTTCATTTTTGGTTACGTAATTGGGCAGACTTTTTTGCAGAAGCTGAGTACTGAAATTCTCCAGCCCATTGCCTGAGAAAACGATGTTTCCATCCACCAGAGTTACCTTCGGGTTCCTACGGCCAGGCTTAAAGATAATCTGATGTTCGCGGTTTTTGGTCAGAAGAGGGTATTCATAACTGGTAGTCTGAGCACCCAACACGGCCGCAATATTGCAGGCTGCTGACACACAATCCCTATCAGCATGCGGTGGTAAAGTGATGCCTGCAAGCAATTTATCAGGCAGGAAATCACCGTTTAGATCCTGGACAAAATTGCCTTGCAACAAAAAACTATCCACGCCCAGTGGAGCGACGGGCATCTGGCTTGGCTCTGCAATATGGTCAGACGCAAAATTGACGTCCGCAAGCAAATCTTGTCTTGGGATTGTCTGCAGGTAGTGTTGGTGCTTGTAAAAGAGAACTTTTAGAATTTTGCGGACTGAATTTAAGTTGTTAACCCAAATGTTCAGACCATCATCCAGCCTTTCAATGCCTGCCTCTTCAGCTTGTTGGATAGAAATCGCAAAGCGAGACTCCCCTGGGTGGAAAGATTGGCTGACAATGGGAAAATCAAGGCATTGAGATTGGAAACCGAGAAAACCCGCCAATTCGATAGCAAGCACACTTTCGGCTTTTCCAGGTTTTTCAGATAAAACAATTTGGTAAGTCAAAGAATGCTTCAATGCAACTCCCGATATTAAAACAATAGTTTTTTACTCCGAATGGAGTGAATTTGGTAAGTTACAAAGCCAGATAAAAGAAAAATGTCTGACGAAAACAAGTATATTTCGAACTTAATAGATGCACAAGGTAGAGGCTATAGGAAATTTAGTCTTGGACAAATACATTATGATTTGGTAAATACAATGACACAATAACTTATAATTCTATTTAGTTTTACCCAGGTGTTTAATCGTCAATAAAATTTGGAGGAGAGCATGAAAATTCTGATTACCGCGTTTGACCCCTTTGGCGGAGATAAAGTAAACCCTGCGTTAGAGGCTGTAAAAAAGATCAACACCGACCTCTTTACTGCTGAGGTTGTAAAACTTGAGATTCCCACTGTATTTGGAAAATCAATTGCCAAAGTAGCTGCTACCATCGAAGCTGAAAAACCTGATGTTGTGCTTTGCATTGGGCAGGCTGGCGGCCGATTCGATATTACCCCTGAAAGGGTTGCCATCAACGTGGATGATGCCCGAATCGCAGATAATGAAGGCAATCAACCCATTGATCAACCGATCTTTGCGGATGGCGACGCAGCCTATTTCACGATGTTGCCTGTAAAGGCCATTGTGCAGAATATCCGCGCGGCGGGTTTGCCAGCCTCCGTTTCGAACTCGGCGGGCACATTCGTCTGCAACCATATTATGTACGGCGTGCTTTACCACATCCACAAGCATTTCCCGGGTGTTAGAGGTGGCTTTATCCATGTGCCATTTATCCCGGAACAGGTTGTTGCCCGACCCAATGCCCCGGCAATGTCGTCGGATGATATTACCCGTGCTTTGGAGGTTGCCGTTCAGACCATCATCGATAATCCGGTGGATATCGTTGCTGAAGGCGGTAAAACACATTGAGAACCAGGCTGGCGTGCTGATTGCTTTTACAGCCTAAGGCAGCGCCAAGCACAATTATGATAAACTGAATACAACACGGGGAGCCGAAATTTGGCTGAGAGGGAGCAGAGACATGCTCCGACCCGCATAACCTGCTCCAGATAATGCTGGCGAAGGGATGCTTTGGCAGTTACCAACACCCTTCCCAGAGAAGGGTGTTTTGATTATGAACAATCAAAGAGCGGTGCTTTTTGCCAACGGGGCCGACCCGAAAAAAGGACGGCTCAAATTTTCTGCTGAGGATTACCTGGTCGCGGTGGATGCAGGCCTGCAGCACCTTTTCTCGCGTGGATTCCTTCCGGACCTGCTGGTGGGAGACCTGGATTCCATCAAGCCTGATGACCTTAAGCACTGCCTTGAAAGAGGCGTTGAAATACTGCGCTTCCCGCCCGAAAAAGACCAGACCGATCTGGAACTGGCGCTTGAAGAAGCCGTGAGACGTGGTTTTTCAGATGTTCTGATCGCCTTTGGCTTGGGCGGGCGCATCGACCACACGCTTGGTAATCTGGCACTCCTCAAAAACCCCCTTAGTGAGGAAGCCTTCATTCATTTTGATGATGGACAAAGTGAAGTATTGCTTTTAAACGAAAAACGCTTCATGTGGGCTGTGCACACCAACCCGGGGGATATCATCTCGCTGATACCATGGCAAGGAGACGTACGAGGTGTGCGCACCGAAGGGCTCAAGTACCCCCTGGCAGGTGAAACACTAATCTTAGGGCAGGCAAGAGGGGTGAGCAATCTTGCTCTTGGAGAATATGTGTCAGTCTCGCTGGAGAGTGGCTCTTTACTGTTCATCCGATATCGACTGGAAAATCAAAAAGGAAATATTTAATGAAAAGAATTACAACCCTAGTGATTAGTTTTAGCCTTCTGCTGACTGCCTGCCAGGCTGCCCTACCCCAGCCAGAGCCTGCAGCGCCCCCTGCCCGGCCGACAAGCCTGACGGTAATGACCCACGACTCATTCGCGGTTACCAAAGAAGTGATTGAGGTGTTTGAGATGGAGAGCGGGATTGAGGTGAACTTTGTCAAAGGCGGAGATGTAGGCAAAGCCCTAAACACTTTAATTCTTAGTAGCAAACTTGGCACAGATCCAGCCGACGTGTTTTATGGCGTGGATAATACTTTTCTCTCGCAAGCGCTGGAAAACGAGCTCTTTGAGCCTTATGCCACCTCATCTTTGCAGGATGTGGATGACGCATTAAAGTTGGACCCCGAAAACGGCGCTTTACCCATCGACTATGGGGATGTGTGCATCAACTATGACAAAGCTTACTTTAAGGAAAAGGGGTTGGCCGTGCCTGCCTCGTTTGAAGACCTGACCAAGCCGGAATACACCGGGCTGCTGGTTGTTGAAAACCCGGCGACTTCGTCACCTGGACTCTCGTTTTTGATGGCAACCGTTGGCAGCATGGGGCTGGAGGATGCCATGGAGTGGTGGAAAGCCATGAAGCAAAACGGCGTGGTGGTGGTTAACGACTGGGAAACAGCCTATTACACCAACTTTTCAGCCTCCTCAGGCGCTGGCCCCCAACCTATGGTAGTCTCGTATGCTTCAAGCCCAGCAGCTGAATATATCTACGCGGATCCGAAAGTGGATGAATCGCCGACTGCATCAATCACGGCAGATGGCACATGTTGGCGTCAGGTTGAATTTGCCGGTATCATTCGCGGCACGAAGAACCGGGCAGCGGCGGAGCAATTTATTGATTTTTTGCTGAGCGTGCCATTCCAGGAAGATATGCCTCTGCAGATGTTTGTGTACCCGGTTAATCGGAACGCGCAATTGCCTGCGGATTTCATTGCCCAGAGCCAGGTACCGGCAGCGCCAGCCATGCTTCCGCTTGAAGAGATTGCCAGAAATCGCAGCGCATACATTGAGGCCTGGACCGAATTGATGATGAAGTAAAGGTGTAACTTTGAAAACCAGTATGCGCCGGCGGAACCCAAACCTTCAAACCATTTTGCTTTGGCTTTTACCGCTGGCATTCATGCTGGTTTTCTTTTACCGGCCATTAGTCAACATATTTTCCCTGATATTTTCGCCTGAGTTCTTCAGCAGCTCGGTAGGCTTGAACCTATCAAAAACCGTTCAGCCTTTACTGTTCACGTTTCAACAAGCCGCACTCTCAACCTTTTTTACCTTGCTTGTCGGTTTGCCGATTGCCTATCTTTTTTCCCATTTTCAGTTCCCTGGGCGTAAGTTACTGCAAACGCTCACCTTTATCCCATTTATCCTGCCAACCGTGGTGGTCGCGGCGGCTTTTAGCGCTCTGATTGGTCCACGCGGATGGTTGAACCTTGCTCTGGTTGAACTGATTGGGCTGAAAGGCCAAGCAGTAGAGTGGCAGGGAACCCTAACCGCGGTGGTTCTGGCGCATATTTTTTACAATCTATCGTTGGTGGCGCGCATTGTAGGATCTGCCTGGAGCCGATTGAACCCCAGGTTGGGACAGGCCGCCAGGTCACTGGGGGCAACGCCTATGCGCAGTTTTTTTGAGGTCACCCTACCTTTGCTTAGGCCGGCCCTTACCGGAGCGATGTTGCTGGTATTTCTGTTTGATTTCACCAGTTTTGGCGTCATTCTTATGCTTGGCAATCCCGGCCAACCCACCCTGGATGTAGCCATCTACCAACAAGCGCTGTATTACTTCAATCTGCCGCAAGCAGGCTTGCTTTCCATCATCCAACTGGCATGCACGTTGTTGATTTCTACCTTGCATGAGCGTCTTGGCTCGTCACGCGCGGGGAAATATGGCGTGCAGGCAGAAAGCAAAGCCTTGCGGACGCCCAGAAACTTCGGGGAAAGACTCTTCATTTTTCTAAGCGTGCTCTGCTTGTTGCTGCTGATTGTGGCACCGCTGCTCAGCCTGGCTTCGCGCTCAGTAGTTGCCCTTGAAGCTGCCCGGGGTGAACGTGGCCAGTTTGAGACCGGTTTTACCCTGCGTTTTTACCAGGAACTCTTCCAAAACCGCACGGGGTCCATTTTTTATGTTTCACCTTTTGTGGCTATTCTTAACTCGCTTAAGTTTTCTGTGGTGACTGTGTTGATATCTCTTTTTCTGGGAATACTGGCCAGCTATGCCCTGGTCAAGGAAAGCCCACTCAACCATTTGCTGCTGCCATTCTTCATGCTACCGTTGGGCGCCAGTGCCATCACACTTGGTTTGGGCTTCGTGCTCACTTATAATCGCGGCTTTTTTATTCAGGAAGGCTTTCCATGGATATTACCGATTGCACACTCGCTGCTGGCACTGCCGCTGGTGACGCGCACTTTGCTACCGGCCTTGCGCAACATTCCTGCCAACGTGCGTGAATCCGCGCGCTCGCTGGGTGCCAGCCCGATGAGAACCTGGATGGAAATTGACCTGCCTCTGATGCTGCGCCCGCTGCTTGTGGCCGGTATTTTTGCGTTTACCATTTCGCTCGGTGAGTTCGGGGCCACCAGTTTCTTGAGCACACCCTCAAACCCAACAATTCCGGTGGCGATTTACCGCTACATCTCTCAGCCAGGAGCCCTGAATTACGGTCAGGCGATGGCGATGGCCAACCTGCTTATGCTCACTTGCGGGGCTGGCATCTTCCTTATCGAAAGAATAAAATTGCCTGGAGAGGAGCTCTTCTAATGCTTGAGCTGCGCCAAATCATCAAGTCTTACAATCACGAACCGCTACTGACAGGAGTCTCTTTTGAGGTTCACGAGCACGAGATCTTGGCCCTGTTGGGCTCCAGCGGCAGCGGAAAAAGCACCCTTTTACGTATTATTGCCGGCTTGGAATACCCCGAAAGTGGGCAAGTTTTTTGGGATGGCGAAGACATTACCGATTTACCACCTTATCTGCGTCAATTCAGCCTGATGTTCCAAGATTACGCGCTATTCCCACACCGTACAGTGGCACAGAACGTGGCTTTCGGCCTGCGGATGCAGGGGTTACCAAAAGCTGAAATCGAAATGAAAGTGAAGGAAGCCCTTACGTCTATACGCATGGAAGCTTTTGCCAAGCGTTCGGTAACAGAGCTTTCAGGCGGTGAACAGCAAAGGGTAGCCCTGGCCCGCGCGCTGGCCCCGCAGCCACGCCTTCTCTTATTGGACGAGCCTTTGGGGGCGCTTGACCATTCCCTGCGGGTGGTGCTGTTGGAAGAGATCCGCCAGACCCTGCACAAAGCAGGTATCCCTGCTATTTACGTCACGCATGATCGCGAAGAGGCTTTTGCGATTGCTGACCGCTTGATTTTGCTGCATGAGGGCCAGATTGTGCAATCCGGCAGCCCTCAGGAGCTCTTCAGTTCCCCTGCCAATGGCTGGGTGGCCGAATTCCTTGACCTGGGAAACCTTGTAGCGGTTAGCCCGGACTTGCAAACCCCAGGGTGGGTGAGCACTAATTTTGGGGCCCTGCGGCTTGCCCTGCCTTATCAGAGCGACAAACCCTGCTCTCTGCTCATTCGACCGGAAGCTGTTAGCCTTTCAACCAAGCCGACCCAAGCGGAGAATGAATTTCCAGCGGTAGTGCTGGATTCAAAATTTACCGGCATTTTCTATGAAATATTGCTTGCACTGGGCAGCAAGGTGCAACTGAAAGCCTTCAGTCTGCATAACTATAAACCCCAAAGCGCGCTCTTTGCCGCCTTTGACCCACAGGAATTACTGTGTTTACCAAATTAGTTGGTCAAGGCCTGCAGCTTGCGCCGCAAGAGCTGGAGGTACAGAAATTCAACCCGGATGGCACGCTGAAGATGCGATATTGGGCGCAAGTGCTGGGGGCAAATCAGAATGAACGCCTCATTCGGGCGGTGGGTGATTTTGAACATCAGATCTTAGAGGAATATTGGCTGCGGGACGGCGATGCGTACATCGAATGGTACAGCCGCGAGAAGGGCTTCAATATTCTTGAAATCCATGCCCAGGCCAGCAGTGAGATTAAATTCTGGTACTGCAACATTTGCAGTCCAGCCAGATTTGAAGGAGACAAGATCATCTGGACTGATCTGGCCCTTGACCTTCTGGTCAACCCCCGGGGGCAATATTTTCTTCTGGACCAGGACGAATTGGCAGGCCTTAAGCTGGATTGGTTGCGTTATGCGCAGGTATGGAAGAACTTAAAGGAACTGTTGGTATTCCTTCAAGCAAGCCAAATCAACTAAGACAAATTAAAGAGCAAAGCTGCCCTCGTTTGGACGGCAGCTTTCATTATATAGAAGTAAGCAGAAGAAGCTTTACACAGGAAGCAAGAGTTCTGCCCGTCAGCTTTACTTGAAAATCTGGAAGCCCAGGATACCGGTGAACACGATAGCCAAGACAACCAGCATACAGACCATCAGGGTAAGCCCAAGGTTAATATAACCCATGACGATGCCAGCAGTGGCAAAACCTTCACCTTCAACCATGCCGTTGCTTTTCTTGATTTCGTTTTTGGCCATATAGCCTGTAATCAGGGCAGCGATGGCACCAATGAACGGCACCACAAAGAAGCTGGCTGCACCACTGATGGTGCTCAGAATGGCCAGAATGGAGGTTGTTTTTTCAACAGGATAATTATTTGGATATGACATTTTTATTCCTTTCTTAATACCATTAATGGACTGCGCTCAGACGGATTCTGTAACCCGATTCTTTTTGCGCTTGAACTTTCTGACTATCCAGACCACCCACCAAATTGTGAGGATCAGGAAGAACAGCATGAGGACGGGCAAAACGACCGAAAGTACTGAGAGAGCGGTGGCCAGGATGTCTTCAATGAAGCTGGCAACCGGGCTGGCTGTGCCCGCGCTGGCGGCCGAAATGAGCGGGCGTACGGCCGCGCTTTTAGCCACATGCACACTGCCGGCCACCAGAATACCCGCGATTACCGAAAGCACAGGGCTGATCTCAGTGATTGTTTTAGCACTGGCCGCGAAGAGGATGGCCCCAGCAGTCGGACGAATGAAGGTTTGAATTAGGTCGTTGGCATGATGCAGGATGGGGGCTTTGTCAGCAAAGGCTTCCAGAACCACCAAAATGACAAGTACGCCGATTGTCCACCAACTGGTAAGTGCGTTCCAGGGCTCAGCTAATGCAATCAGATTTGTGAACTTGCCCAAAAGAGAGACGATCAGGAGTGGAATGTAGGCATTCAGACCTGCCGAAAATGAGAGGCCAAACGCTCCAAGAATGCCAAGAATTGTGCTTTCCATTTTGCTTTCTGTTTCTTTTCGGTATTAATTATAGCAAAGGCAGGCAAGCAGGCCGTAGATAATCACAGGTTAATTGGCAATAGGGTTCCGGTAATTAGGTAACGCAGGTATGCCAGACCACCAATCTGAAGAATCATGATCAGAAAGCCCAGTAGAAGCGGCAGCCATAAAGCGCTGATCGCCACCACTTTTGCTTGCCCAGAAAGCAACATACTGGCTGGGACGGTGTAGATGAGGGTGAGCATGATCAGCACCCCCAGAATACTTAACAGCATCAAAGCTTGCTTTACTATGGAAGGGCCCCACAGCACCAGGGCACCCACAGCCAAGGCAGCCAACAGCATCATCAGGAAATGACTCAATCGAGAAAAGACCCTGACTTCAAGGGCATTCTGCCAAACCGCCTGCGTAAAAGCGACTGCCAGAAGAGAACCCATCGCCAAACCCATCCCCAAGCCGGTGGCCAACCGCAGCCAGTTTTGGGAGAGGTAGATTTGCTGCAAACCTGGCAGCACGCCCAACGCTGAATTGAGGCCATCGAGGGCAAAACCAAGAAAGAAGAGGATAAAAATGATCCAAACCCAAAGCGGCGGAAAGCCGCTGCGCTTGCCCTGCAACCAGGTAAACCCAAGCCCCAGAAGGCTGCCCAAATACATGCCCGTGCACCGCGCGCAGAGTGGAAATTGGTGTTCGGCGTCAAAAAAAGAATGACCTGGCAGTTGATGACAAACTGAGTAGCCAATCATGCGAATTTTTGCCCAGAAGCCTGGCGGTGTAAGCGCGATCCAAAAACCAAGTGCTGTGACAGCCAAGAACGCCACAAGCATTAGCCAGGCCTTGGTATTTCTGCCAGTGTCCAAGCCCGTGGGATTTACCGCGGGCTTGAAACCAGACAACTGAGAAGGGTTCACGCTGGTGTTTCGTACAATTCTGAGTGAACCGTCTTAAGCCACTCGATAATTTCGATGTGTTGGGGGCAGAGGCTTTCACACTGACCGCATTCCACACACTGATTCGCTTTGTTTTCGTTCTGGATGTGCCGATTATAGGCAAATATAGCCTGGTCTTTTTTCTCGTAGGCTTTGCCGTTATTGTAAATCTCAAAAATATCCGGAATAGCTACCCCTGATGGGCAGGGCATACAGTATTCACAATGCGTGCATGGGATGGGCATCAGGCCTTTGTAGGCTTCCTGTGCGGCATCCAGAACCGCCAGTTCTTGTTCACTCAAAGTATCGACTCCACTTTGGCTGGCTGTGACGATATTTTGCTTCACTTGCTCCATGTTGCTCATTCCGGAGAGCAACAAAGAAACTTCTGGCTGGTTCCAAACCCATTTTAGAGCCCATTCAGCGGGTGTCCAATCTTTACCACTTCTTTCAAAAACAGCCTGCACGGCAGGGGGTTGCGGGTTTAATGCTAATTTTCCACCGCGCAAGGGTTCCATCACTATGACGCCCAAGCCTTTAGCAGCGGCTTCCCTGAGCCCTTTTTGACCCGCCTGGTAGGACACATCCATGTAGTTATACTGGATCTGGCAAAAGTCCCAGGCATCGTAGCCATTCAATATTGTCTCAAAAGCCTGGTAGCGATCATGGAAAGAAAACCCTAATTGACGGATGCTGCCTTCAGCTAATCTCTTTTCTGCCCAGTCAAAGACTTTGTGCTTGAGGTAATTTTCCCAGTTGTGGATATTCAGAGCATGCAACAGGTAAAAATCGATGTGATCGGTCTGAAGTTTTTCCAACTGAAGATCAAGGAAGCGCTGCATGTCATCCTGGGAATTGACCAACCAGGAAGGCAGTTTTGTGGCCAGATAGGTTTTATCGCGGTAACCATCCTTTAATGCTTCCCCAACCAGCGGTTCGCTATTACCATCGTGGTATGCCCAGGCTGTATCTACATAGTTGACACCCTGATCGATGGCATGGCGAAGCATGGCAATAGCTGCTTCTTTGTCAATCTTGCTGTAATCATCATTAATGACGGGAAAACGCATACACCCAAAGCCCAAGGCGGATACCTTAAGACCTTTTTTACCAAAAGTACGATAATTCATGAATCACCCTTTCTCTATAAGCTTCCATTTTAAGCCATTAACGCAATTAGACCCAGTGCCAATGGTAATTTGGAAGCAAGTGGATTATTTGTTCCTGAAGATGTTTACTTGTACAATTAGTACATGCCTACAGAAAAAGAAAAGACTGCTTCAAGCAGCTCACAAGCAACAAACTTAGCTGAGCAGGAGAGACCTGAGAATAAAGCTTCGCCGAGATGGCCAGGTAGTTTCAAGTTGCTGGTTGCCCTTTTGCTCATCGTTGGCTTCTTTGTGGTCTTCTTCTACTTTAAGGAATACGTTAGCCTTGTACTGATCGCTTTTTTGATTGCCTTTCTTTTAAGACCAGTCGTCAGTTGGCTGAGCCAAAAACCTAAATTGAGCTGGGGCCTGGCAGTTGCTGTGGTGTATGTTCTTTTCTTGCTGCTGATTATTGGCGCGATTGCCGGTGGTGGCAGTTTTCTGATCAATCAGGGGCAAAATATTTTCAACCTAATTGAGAAAAACCTGGGCAGCTTTAATGAATTGGCTGTTAAGTGGGCTGGGCAGACGGTAGCATTAGGCCCCTTCAAGCTGCAAATCCCGTTGATTAACACAGAATTCTTATCCACTGAGCTGCTTGCCCGCCTGCAGCCTGTGGCGGGTACCGCAGGTAATGCGGTTACCAAGACTGTTGGGTTTGTTGGTACGACGCTTTTCAGGCTACTGATTGTTTACATCCTTTCGATATTTCTGGTTGGCGATGGTAAACAAAAAATCAACCCCAACGAGACCCTCCTCGCCACCGGTTACGCTTACGATTTTCGCCGGTTTGCGCAGGAAATTAACCGCATTTTTAACGCTTTCATTCGCGGTCAGTTTACGGTCATTGCTTTCACGGTGGCGCTTTATTCGCTCATTATGGCAATTTTAGGCTTTCCCTACTTCCTTAGCCTGGCCCTGGTAGCCGGTTTGGGTAGGCTGATCCCCTACCTGGGCGCCTGGATTACCTGGATCACCTTTGGTATTTCTGCGCTGGTCTTGAGCCCAACCCCCTTTGGACTGCAACCTCTGACGTACATGCTGATCGTATTGGGAATAGCCCTGGTGATTGATCAATTAATCGACAATGGCATCCAACCCAGGGTGATGGGCAATGCCCTTTCAGTACACCCGGCGGCCATTATGATTTCAGCCTTGGTCAGCGCTCAGTTATTTGGGCTGCTCGGGCTTATCCTGAATGCCCCCATCCTGGCCACCTTTAAATTGGCCGGTCACTATGTAATGCAGAAATTGATGGATAAAGACCCCTGGGAAGGTATGGAATACCTGGATAGGACCAAGACTAAATCATTCATGCGTTTCAAGAAACTGACACGCGGCTTCATCAAAGCAGTGCTTTTTTCATTCAACAGCCTCAAAAACTGGATAAAGCGCCTGAAGAAAAGCAAACCTGTCAATTCTTAATCCCATCGCTTGTAATCCGAGTGAAAACTTGGGATAATCAAAACAGATAAACCAAGGAGCATAAAATGTCAGACGACAACAAAAAAGCTGTAAGCAGCATTGAACCTGTTACCACCACGATCGCAGAGACTGAAAACTTCATGGCCTGGAAAGCTGATGAACCGGACGGTGAAACAACTTACCACCTTGAATTGAACAATGTCACCCTGCATTTCTTCAATGAAGAATGGAAGGAATTCCTTAAACTGGCTGAAGTGATCGTTGACGAAGAGCTTTAGTCATCAGTTTCTTTTAAAAACAAAACGGTGCAGCTTTAAGCTTGCACCGTTTGTTTTTTTAAATGTTTCTGTGTCTAAAAAGCCATAACCAACAAAACTACAAGCAGTACAAGCACCAGCAAAGCGATCCCAGCCGCGATGTAGAAATTACGCAGCATTTCTTTATCGCGTGAGACCAGGCGCGAGTT
>CAYMNM010000023.1:0-15214 GCA_964391795.1 uncultured Anaerolineaceae bacterium
TGATTGTCACCATTGCACAAATTTCTCAAGGAAAATTAGGTCTTAATCAAAGTTTAGTATTGATTCTTACAATTAATCAAGCTATCATTGGTGCGATAGTTTATTTTTGGTTGGGAAAATCAGAGCAAAAAATGTGGGAGTGGTGGCGAATGGGTTTTGCCGTAAGTATTCCCCTTATTGCCCCGATTATGATTCTTTCCTTTATGGATCAAATGTTCTATCTGGGCTATATTGGATTGGCTAATTATCACAACCCTACTATTCAACTTCTCAAACCCATTGCGTTGATATGTTTATTTTTAGCTCTGTACGGCTTGGAGCATCCAAGATGTAAGCTGTGGATCTACTTTGTTTCCGGATTATCAATAATTATCTCTGCTTTGATAAAACCCAATTTTATCTTGGCTTTTGTTCCAGCACTGGGACTGATCAGCCTACATAAATTGATAACCAAACAATCATTTGACTTAAAGCTCATGATCTTTGGCTTTGCAATTCCGAGCATACTAGTGCTGCTCTGGCAACTGTCTGTTACGTTTCAAAATAGCGAATATGGTTATAGAGTCATTTTTGCCCCATTCAAAGTAGTGTCTCTACATTCTGACTATTTATTCCTAAAGTTCATCTTATCTTCATTATTTATAATTCAAGGGATGTTTGTTTTTAGGAAACAATTACTAAGAGACCAAGCGATATTACTTGGATCTATTACTCTTGGTCTAGGGTTGATTTTTGGTTACTTGCTCGCAGAAGCAGGTGACGAGATTCTAGTTAGTGGAAATTTCATGTGGAGTAGTCAAATTGCATTGTTCTTGATGTTTGTTATCTTAGGTCGCAAATCACTAAGGTATTTTGTTGCTGAAGGACTAGGAAAATCATGGCAAGTTGCGCTAGGTTTACTCTCCTATTTGGCTCACTTTGTGGGTGGTATTGTATATTATATTCATTGTCTCACAACTGAT
This sequence comes from uncultured Anaerolineaceae bacterium, assembly GCA_964391795.1. GTDB lineage: Bacteria > Chloroflexota > Anaerolineae > Anaerolineales > Anaerolineaceae > Mesolinea. Next base: position 963 of record CAYMNM010000023.1, read on the forward strand.
TACTTTATTTAATATAACATTTGCCAAATTATTCCTTGCCAAAAACAGTCAATTCATCTACCGGCAGGCATGTTGCGCTTTCCCAAAATTAGTTTCGTTATGAGATAATATTGGTAATTGCGTTGTTTTTCACAACCGACAAAAAGGAGAGATTTTATGTTACGAAAAGTAGTTATTGCCGGTTCTTGCCGGACGGCCCTCGGAAAAATGGGTGGGTCTCTGGCCAACATCCCCGCGTCTCAATTGGGTACGGTCGTCATTCGCGAAGCCCTCAAAAGGGCAGGAGTCGAACCCAAAGAGGTGGACGTGGTCTACATGGGCTGCGTTTTACAAGCCGCCCAGGGGCAAAACCCAGCCCGACAGGCCGCTATTAAAGCTGGAATCCCTTACACCACACCAGCTCTCACCGTGAATGTGGTTTGTGGGTCCGGTCTTGAAGCAGTCAACATGGCAGCTCGCCTGGTGGCCATGGGGGAAGCCGATGTGGTTGTGGCTGGCGGCATGGAGAATATGTCTGCTGCCCCATACGCTCTCAACCAGGCACGGTACGGTTATCGTCTTGGGGATGGCAAGATAGTGGATGTCATGGTCAATGATGGTTTATGGGATGCCTTTGGTCAGTATCACATGGGTATCACCGCAGAGAATATTGCTTCACAATGGCAATTGACCCGGGTCGAACTGGACGAATTTTCGCTCCTATCTCAGCAAAAAGCTGCCAAAGCCCAGATTGAAGGCCGTTTTGTGTCAGAAATTGTGCCGGTCGAACTGAAAGTCAAAAAAGAAACCATCCTCTTCAAAGAAGACGAAGGCATTCGCGGTGATAGCACGATCGAAGCCCTGGCCAAATTACGCCCAGCTTTCAAAGATGATGGCGTGATTACGGCTGGTAATGCCTCAACCATCAACGATGGCGCGGCAGCAGTGGTGGTTATGAGCGCTGAAAAAGCAGCTGAGTTGGGAATCCAAGCCGAGGTTGAGTGGCTTGGTGGTGCTTTAGCTGGGGTGGACCCTGCTATCATGGGCATCGGCCCAGTTTATGCCACCCGCAAACTCAATCAGAAACTTGGCCTTGAAGTTGCGGATTACGACTTGATTGAAGGTAATGAAGCCTTCGCGGCTCAATCCTTGGCGGTCGCAAAAGAACTTAATTTCGACATGGAAAAAGTGAATGTGAGCGGTGGGGCCATTGCTTTGGGGCATCCAATTGGCGCTTCCGGCTGCCGCATCCTGGTGACATTGATCCATGAGATGAAAAAACGCGAAGAAGCCAAGTTGGGTTTAGCTACCCTTTGCATTGGCGGTGGGATGGGCTGTGCAGCCGCAGTGAGGAAGCTCTAAGATGAGCCCCGATGGCAATGTTGCGCTGAAACTGATGGATACAGTGGCGGTCATAACCATCGACCGCCCTGGAGCGCTGAACGCTCTTAATAGTCAGGTTCTTGCGGATCTTTCACATACCATTGACATCATCGATACTGAACAAATTCGCTGCATTGTACTGACTGGTTCCGGTGAAAAAGCCTTCATTGCGGGGGCGGATGTGGCCGAAATGGCAGTTATGGACCCAGCACAAGCCGCTGAATTTGGCCAATATGGGAAAGCTGTTTTCAATAAGATAGAAAATTTCCCAGTGCCAGTGATCGCGGCCATCAATGGTTATTGCTTGGGTGGTGGAAACGAATTAGCGCTGAGCTGCGACATCCGCTTGTGCAGCGAAAACGCTATCTTCGGCCAACCCGAAGTGGGTCTGGGAATTATTCCGGGTTTCGGTGGTACGCAAAGATTAGGCAGGGTAATCGGGTCAAGCTCTAAAGCCGCTGAGTTGCTGTTTACGGGCAAGACTATCAAAGCCGAAGAAGCCCTGCAGATTGGCTTGGTAAGCGCAGTTCACCCGATTGGAAAATTGATGGAAGCTGCTCTTAAGCTGGCTTCTCAGATTGCGAATAACGCGCCTATTGCCGTGAGAAACGCTAAAAAGGCTCTAAATGAAGGCAAAGATAAGCCACTAACCACCGGTTTGGAGATTGAAAACAATTACTTTGCTTTATGTTTTGAAACAGAAGATCAAAAAGAAGGCATGCAGGCCTTTCTTGAAAGACGAAAAGAAAAGGTATTCAAAAATCGATAAGGAGATCCTGTTATGAATGTTGGAATAGTTGGCGCAGGCACAATGGGCAGCGGTATCGCCCAGGCTTTTGCCCAGGTGGAAGGTAACCAGGTGCTCCTGGCTGATCTAAGCCTGGATCTGGCCGTCAAAGGAAAAGACCGCATTGCCAAAGGTCTCTATAAAAGGATAGCCGCAGGCAAAATGGAACAGGATGCCGCAGACCAGGTGTTGAATCGTATCAGCCCTACGGAAAAATCTGCATTTGCTGATTGTGATCTGATAGTTGAAGCTGTGTTGGAATCCATGTCACTCAAGAAAGAGACTTTTGAGGTGTTGGATACCATCGCTAAACCAGAATGCCTCTTTGCCACCAACTCCTCTTCACTGTCAATCACTGAGATTGGCCAGGGGCTCAACCGCTCGCTCATCGGTATGCACTTCTTTAACCCTGCTCCCGTCATGAAATTAGTAGAAGTCATCCCTGGCTTGAATACCCCTCCTGAGCTCGTAGAAAGCATCAGCCAGATTGCACGCGACCTGGGCAAAACGCCAGTGGTCGTGATGGAAGCACCTGGTTTCGTGGTCAATCGCATTCTTATCCCCATGATCAATGAGGCTATCGGTATTTATGCTGAAGGCATTGCCACCGTGGAAGGCATTGATACCGCCATGAAATTAGGTGCCAGCCACCCGATGGGGCCCCTCGAACTGGGCGACCTGATTGGCTTGGATGTTTGCCTGGCGGTGATGGACGTGCTTGAGGAAGAAACAGGCGATCCAAAGTACCGCGCCCATCCTTTGCTGCGCAAAATGGTGCGTGGAGGGCGCCTTGGTCGCAAAACCGGGGCTGGTTTTTACACTTACTAATTCGATGAAATTAATGAAAAAAGGAGCGCAAGGTAAATTGCGCTCCTTTTTTATTGCTGCAGTGATTAGATTTTCATTTCAACAAGATCAGGGCTGATGTGCAGCTCGGCTGCCGTATTCTGCTGGATTTCTTCAACCGAATACTCCGGGTTGCGTTCCAAAAGCAAAAAGCCATCTTGTGTAACCTCAATGACTCCCATTTCTGTAACGATCAGATCCACAGCCTTAACTGCTGTCAGAGGCAGATCACAGGACTTCATCAGTTTGGGCGCTCCTTTGGCGGTATGTTCCATGGCGACGATTACCTTCCTGGCCCCACTCAGCAAGTCCATGGCGCCTCCCATGCCAGGTACCATTTTCCCTGGAATCATATAATTGGCGATATCCCCATTTTCTGCTACCTGTAATGCACCCAGAACAGTCACATCTACATGACCCCCACGGATGATCCCGAAAGACATTGCGGAATCTATAAAAGAGCCTCCAGGTAGAATTGTCACTGGGATGGCCCCTGCGTTGGTAATATTTGGATCAACATTTTCCGGGTCAGGCGAAGGTCCAATTTTGATGCAACCATTTTCGGATTGGAAGATCACTTCTTTTTCCGCGGGCACAAAATTGGCGACCAAAGTGGGTAAACCAATGCCTAGATTGACAAGATCCCCCTGTTTAAACTCCAGGGCAACCCGCTTGGCAATGAATTCCTGCATGGCTTGTTTATCCATCATAGCGCACCTCCATCGACGATATATTTGACAAAGATCCCAGGTGCAGCCACCTGATCAGGGTCCATGAAGCCTTCACGAATAATTTCCTTTGCTTCAACAATGCTGAGTTCAGCTGCCGCACCCATGTAAACGTTAAAATTTCGGGTGGTTCCATGGAAGTTCATATTACCTTTGGTATCCACCTTGTCCGCGAACAACAAAGCGACATCCGCTCTTAGAGGTTTTTCAAGCAAGTAGTCCTGCCCATCCACTTGGATGATCTGTTTGCCTTTGGCAGCTTCAGTTCCAAGACCTGTTTTGGTCAGGATACCTCCTAAACCAAAACCGCCCGCGCGTATGCGTTCGATCAAGGTGCCTTGAGGTATAAGCTCCACTTCAGTTTCACCTTCCATCATCTGGCGGCCAGTTTCTTTGTTAGTGCCGATGTGCGAGGCGATGATTTTTTTGAATGATTTTGCCACCACCATCTTACCAACCCCGCGATCAATAAAAGCGGTATCGTTGCAGATCAGGGTGAGGTCCCGGGTGCCTTTGGCAACCAGGGCATCGATCAGCTTTTCTGGGGTACCCACACCCAAAAAGCCGCCCACCATTACGGTATCCCCATCTTTAACCATGGCTACTGCTTCTTCTAAACTGATAATTTTGTTCATATCACTCCAAAGTTTTGTCGTTAAATGTCTGTGAAATATTTGGTTATTGTTTTACTGACTGGCGTTGTGCCAGCTCTTCACAAATAAAACTGGCAACGTCGTCGGCGAACTTCCCAGGCCCAAAACCTGCATCCGCCCCGATTTCTTTCGCCAATTCGTGACTAATACGCGGACCGCCGACTAACAGCAAGAAGCGCTGTCGCAATCCTTCCGCTTCTAATAGTTCCACAAGTTCCGTAAGATTTTCGATATGTACATTCTTTTGAGTCACAGTTTGAGAAACCAACAATACATCAGCGTCGAATTCCACTGCTTTGCGGATAAAGTCTTCATTGCTAATCTGACTGCCTAAATTCAAGGCCTCGATCATTTTGTAGCGTTCTAACCCATAATGTCCGGCATAACCCTTCATATTCATGATGGCATCTATGCCTACAGTGTGTGCATCTGTTCCTGTGCTGGCCCCAAGAATCCGTAACTTCCGGCCGAAATGATTATGAATAAATTCATCGGTTTCAGACATGCTCATCACGTGCACATTGACCGCATTAACATGTATCTGGGTAAAATCAACAGTCTGGGTTAGAGAGCCGTAGACCACAAAAAAACTGAAATCCTTGTCAAGGGCATGATGGTGGGCTACCAATGGATCTGATAAGCCCATGCGCAGAGCTAGCAGACGGGCTGCTTCCACAGCTTGCTCTGAATCGGGCACTGGCAAGGTAAATGAGAGCTGCACTTTGCCGTCATTCATGGTATCGCCGTAGGGTTTCAAATTCTTCAGGTCAAGTGTGCGGTCAAAATCCTTAGTGGAAGTACTGTAAAGCCCACTGCTCATTTCAGACCTCCCTGACCAGTTTGTCCGGTCATAAATTTGGCCCACTCAGCCTCTTCCTTCAACAGTAAGGTGACAAATGGGTTGGAATAATTATTGGCTTTTTCTATAACACCTGAAAGACCTTTACCGCCTTCCATCGAGCGCTTTATACCTGCAAATTTGCCTTCTTCAAGAGTACGGAATAGCCCATCCCTGCGGATGCCCTGCAAGAGATCCAATGCCTGGCTGAGAACCGATCTCGCGCGTTGTTCCATAAGGCCTCCATCGCGGAATTCTATCTCCTCGCCCAAATCTGCCATCGCAGTGGCAATGTAACGCGCATTTTCAATGGCTAACGCCCGGTCAGACATAAATGGTGTATGGATGGCCTCTGTTAGCATACCGAGAAGATGAATGCGTTGGTGGGTAATCACCGTCACCATGTTGAAAAGCGCATCCTGAACGTGTCCTTTAAAAATATTACCGGTCATAAACTTGGTAGGTGGCATATATTTTAGAGGTGCCCGGGGGAAGATTTGGCGTGCCATTTGTGCCTGGGCAAGTTCATAAAGGAAGGAATTTTTAAGGGAAGGATCCATCTCGAAGGCGTGCCCAAGCCCCATTTGCTCTTCGGGCATGCCGGCTTTTAGCGCGAATTGCTCGTTGATTAATTGGGATGCCAAAACGGTGTGGGCTTCGTCAAAGGCGTCGGAGGTCGTCAGGTAATTATCTTCACCGGTATTGATGATTACCCCAGCCGCACCGTTGATCATGCGTGAAAAGCTCTGGTCAATCAGCGTGCGCTGCATATTGATATCCCGGAAAAGGATGCCGTAAAGTGCATCATTTAGCATAACATCCAGGCGTTCAAAAGCGCCCATGACGGCAATTTCGGGCATGCAGAGGCCCGAGCAGTAGTTGCAGAGGCGGATGTATCGACCAAGTTCTTCGCCGCTTTCATCCAGTGCTTCTCGCATCAGGCGGAAGTTTTCCTGGGTAGCCATCGTACCGCCAAAACCTTCTGTGGTAGCGCCAAATGGCACGTAATCCAATAAACTCTGACCAGTTGTGCGGATGACGGCGATCACATCAGCGCCTTGCTTGGCGGCTGCTTTAGCCTGGGTAATATCTTCGTAGATATTGCCAGTGGCTACAATCACGTAGATCAATGGGCCAGGATGATCGCCAAATTCCTGCAGTTTGGCTTCGCGTTTCATGCGGTTTGAGCGAATGCGCTCAAGTGTTTCTTGGGCCCGTTTCTCTGCCCAGATCTGCACTTCGTAGGGGTCCTGGGGTTCAATCTCGCTTAAGTCAAGTTTGCCATCAGCCAGTGATTTAGCTAACTCCTGGGGTTCCAAGCCCAAGGCCAGGGCGCCCTGCCCAATCCAATAAGAAGCTCCCTGATTTAGAACTCCTTTGTCTTTAAGGTGGTCCACCACAACATTTGGCAAAGGTACCCCAGAATCATCAATACCATCAATTCCCAGCAGGCGGCAGACTGCTCTTTCAACAGTCACGGTCGTGAAGCGTTGCAGATATCTTAGTGTATCTTCAGCTATTTGTCTGGCAGCTTCCCGTGCGGCAGTCACCTCCTCCCAATTGAGATTTATTTCTGCCATTGTTCCTCCTGCCAAATTTTTTGCATCATATGAATCAGTGTTGGGTCCATTCCTAACAACTCTGCAATTTGTATAGCAGCAGAAGGTGAATGGTGGCTTCCATCGATCTCTTCAAGTTCAAAGTCCATTAATGCCTGGATTTGTCGAATGAGTTCACTGTCTGGTAAACCGGTCACAGACCGAAGCTTTTCCACATCAATCTCCCGGATACCTTTGATGCGATAGAACCGCAGCCCATGCCTGGGTGAAACCTTGTAGTGGGTTGCAAGAAGCAAACTGGAGTGACTGGATCCATACGCCTGGCAAAGTGCCTGCACAATGGCAGTTGCTTCGCTGGGGTTGGTCCCCCGACAAGGTTCATCCATGACTACCAAGCCACGCTTCTGCTGACTACGGCGAAAATCATCCCGGATTCTTAAGGCTTCCATTCCAAAAGAAGATAATCCCAGGTTAAAATCGCCGCTCTCTCCAGCGGAAAAGGAGAGAAAATCGTACAAAGGAGTTTGTAAACCTGCACAAGGTGGAAAATACCCCAATTGCGCCAACGCCAGGGTCAAAAAACACGTTTGCAGGGCTACGCTTTTGCCACCCATGTTAGCGCCAGTAAAGATGGTAGCGCCTTTTTTGATGCGTATGGAATGCGGAGTGAAGACAGCTCCAGTTTTTTTGAGAGAAGCCTGCACTATAGGGTGCCATGCGGTTATTATTACAGCAGGCTTGTGCCCCTCCACAAGTTCAGGTTTACTGCTTTGCCATTTTAGTGCCAATTCCGCTCGGGCAAGCCGAAAATCCAGCAGACCACATGCTTCCAGATTTCCACGCAATTCGGGCAGCCAGTGCAATAATCGAATGCCAAGCTCCCTCCGCACACGCTCTTCTTCTTCGTCTTCTTTGGCGCTGCATAGATTCCGTTTTTTCAGGAGTTGTTGACGAGCCTCTCCGGTTTTCGTTTGAAGTTGGAATTCAAGTTCAATCTTTTCTTTCCTGATTTGGCTGAGTTTAGCTGAATAGGCACTATAGATGTGAAAGCCTTGGGCACCAGAGCCAGCCGGGTCTAATAAGCGCCTGGCTTCGTCGAGGATTGTGAAATGTACCTTGGCGGCTATGTTGAGTTGCTTGAATTCAGCCAGTTCGTTGAAGATGCTGATCGCTCTCTTCAGTTCGAAGAATTCAGTTTCATCCAACAGGCGTTCACTTTCCAAACCGTGCAGACTGCCTCGCAGCTCTCGAAGTTGTGAAAGCAGCCGTTGGGCATCAATTGTTTGCTCGGGTGATGATTTCAAGAGTGCAATCAGAGATTCAATGGCGTTAAGCTCTTGTTGAAGTTCACTTCTTTCAGTTGGACTGTAGAAGTGTCGGTTTGTCTTCAATCGGTTGCCTTGTGGGCAACGGCAGTGAACCTGGGTGATAATCTCATCCAAACCGATCATTTTGGCTTCTATGTCATTTAAATATATCGTCATCTTTATCTCAAAATTTTTACACCAAGGCTGGGCCAAAATCATCTACCGGAATTTTGGTTGTATTCCTGAGCGCTTTCAACAGTGCTGCTCCATCTGCGGGGGAGCCATCAGCCTTATAAGGGTTAAGGCAAATCATCTGAACTTTAAGCGGGTAAAGGGCTGCCAGGTTGATTCCTTTTTTGATGAGTTTTTGCAAAATGACCGCTGAAATAAATAAACGGGTCCCATCTTCAACGACCAGTTTGAGGTTTTGGAAGTGTTTTTCTGCCAAAAGGCTCTTACAGATTGTGTCTGTCAAAGCCCCTCTGAGCACCAGGGCCTTAAGCTCAGTATCCAATACACTGCTGACGTTTTTTGCCTGACCTACCAGCGAGGGAAGAGCCAAAGTTTTCACCGGATTCATCTCATCTTGCGGCAGCGCGATTACCCGTATTTCAGGTTCACCTTCAAGAAGGTTTTTTACCTGGGCAGCAATTGAAGATGCCAGTGCCGGAACACTGAGTAACCTAAGAGCGTGATTAGTAATTTCTGCAAGCTCTTCAGGATTGACTGAGGTCTCTGCTCCAACCGCGAGGATTAGCGCTTGGGTAAGGCCCCCGCCAGCTTGGGCGCGGCGAGAAAGAGCCCCATCGATGACCATAAAGACGCTGGGATCTTGATACCGCAAGAGACGCTCACATTCAAGTAGATCCGCAGCCTGCGAAGGGCCTGCTAACTCCACATAGCCATCGCTAAGAGCCTTGCAAATGACTACCTCTCCAAAATTGGTGCGGATGCCCGACAAGGCCTGGATATCCAGTAAGGCATCGCAACGTCCCAGTGAGCTTTTTGCTGTGGCAAGGTAAGTGCCGCTGTAAACGTAAACTCTCGGTTTAGGTTGGCCGCTCACCACATCTTCTTCTTCGCCATCTCTGCCTATGGAGGTGAGAGCCAGGGGCCTTGAATCACCTGCTTGGTGCCAGGCACGGATGAGATGGTTCAGGCAGGTGGTCTTACCAGCGTTCTTTGAGAGACCCACCAGGGCAAGCGAAGAAAGCCCCTCAAGTTGGGCTAATTTTAGGAACCGGCTCTTTGAAGCGGAGCTGGTTACCAGATTCTCCGCTTCATTCGTAACGCATACCCTCATCGGTTTTAACCTTGCGCAGCAATACTTTTGGCTCAATGGTCATCTCCTGTCCAGCCAGTAGTGCTGAAACGCCGATCATCTTGGTTTCATCCTTACCGCTGCAGACAGGACAATGGCAGTTATTCTGATATTCACCAGGCTCTTTGTAGGTCGTAATCACACCTTCAAAGTTACGCAGAATTACACGGTCTGGGCCTTGTGAGATCTTGTAATCCGGCATGACCGGGATCTTGCCGCCACCCCCTGGTGCATCCACGACAAATGTTGGCACACAAAGCCCGGATGTATGGCCGCGAAGGCCTTCAATAATCTCAATTCCCTTCGATATGGGGGTGCGGAAATGTGCAAGCCCCAGGGACAGATCGCATTGGTATATGTAGTAAGGTCTGACCCTCAGGTAAACGAGGCCGTTTACCAGCTTGCGCATCACATGCACACAATCATTCACTCCGCGCAGCAACACCGATTGGTTTCCCAAAGGCACGCCGGCATCGGCAAGCATGGCGCAAGCCCGCTGGCTATCAGGGGTGATCTCGTTGGCATGGTTAAAGTGCATATTTACCCAAACGGGATGGTATTTCTTGAGCATATTGCAGAGCTCTGCGGTAACTCGCTGTGGCATAACCACTGGTGTACGTGTGCCAAGGCGGATGATCTCCACGTGTTCGATTTCGCGAAGCTTGGCCATAATATATTCCAGGCGTTCTTCGCCCATCAAAAGGGCATCTCCACCAGAAAGCAGAACATCGCGAACCATTGGTTTGCTGCGAATGTACTCGATGCAAGCATCAATTTCTTTCAGTGTGCGCGCGCCATCCTGTTGGCCGGCCAAACGACGGCGGGTACAGTGCCGGCAATACATGGAACACTGATCGGTTATGAGAAAGAGCACTCGATCCGGGTAGCGGTGGGTCAGACCACGCACTGGTGAATCACCATCTTCTTCCAAGGGGTCTTCGAGATCCTCCGGGCTGCGATGCGCTTCGGCCGCCGTGGGCACAGCCTGCCTACGGATAGGATCGTAAGGATCGTTGGGGTCGATCAAGGTCAGGTAATAAGGTGTGATGGCCATACGGAAGTGCTGTAGCGCCTCGCGGGCACCTGCTTCTTCCTCTGGACTCATCGGCAGATAAGTTTTCAGAGTATCAATGTCAGTGATCCGATTTTGGACCTGCCAATGCCAGTCGTTCCATTTTTCTTCGGATACCTCAGGGAAAAGTACCTGACGGCGAGTCTGGCCGGTCTTGTTAATGTATTTATCTTCAGCTTTCATCGTACTCCTTCACTCTCAATGCTCAGTTTTGACACATGGATCGATTTAAATTCAACACTTAGAGGTAGCTTTGTTCAAAGATATCTCGTAAGGCTTTGCTTTCACGCAATTCTTGCAAGGTCACTTCAGCGTGATTTTTGGTGTAGCCGTTGCCAATGATCATTAGGACATCCTTACCAATTCCCTCTGCGCCCAGGGCTGCCCGCGTAAAGCTGGTGGCCATGCTGAAGAAATACACCGTGCCGCCATCACGTACGGGTAGGATGGAAGACATTTCGGTACCTTCGATGTTGACCACATTTATGGAAACGTCGTATTCTTTGCCGTCGTTGCACTCAAGGGCGCGTTCCAAGACCTCCACAGGTTTGGCAGCATCGGCCACGAAGAATTTATGTACGAATTTATTGTCCAGAAGGGTGGCTTTGGGGCGTTCGTTGCGGCTCATGCCAACCACATTCCCGCAAGGGCCTACACGCTTCATAGCTTCATAGGCACAGAGCATGCCGCTTTTGCCGCCTGCCCCCAGGATGAGCACGGAGTCGCCTGGCCGCACGAGATTAGCCGTTTGGGCTGGGGCACCAGCCACGTCAAGGGCTGCCAGAGCCAGGGGTTCGGGCATATCATCAGGCAATTTTGCATAAATGCCGCTTTCGAAGAGTATGGCTTTGGCTTTGACATCCACACGCTCAATATCCGGGTGTACTGCCAGAATCTCGTCGATACGCAAGGGCGTGAGTGAAAGGGAAACCAGTGAGGCAACCCGATCGCCTTCTTTAACATCTTTGCGGTCTTTGAGAGCAGGGCCGATTTTCTCAACTGTGCCCATCAACATTCCGCCAGAACCGGTAACCGGGTTCTGCATTTTGCCGCGTTTGGCAACGATATCCAGAATCATCTCCCGGAGTGTGGTTTCGTCCTGCTCTGAAGCAGCCCAAAGTTGATGGAAACTGGCCGAGTCGATGTTGAGAGCTGAGACATCAATCAGGATTTCGTTGTCATAAATTTCCATGTTATTGTCTAATTTTTGTGCTGCCTGGGGCAGTAAGCCCTTTGGTTCAATCACGCGGTGAGCGCCGTACTTATTTCCCATTGCCATATTTCAATTTCTCCGTGTTCTAAGGTTGATTAACGCCCTGCCAAGCCCAAAATTTGCCGGGCTTCCGCAGGTGATGCAATTTCAAGGTTGAGTTCTTTAGCGATACGCGCAATCCGGGCTACAAACTCGCCGTTGCTTGCTGCGTTCTGAGTGCGGTCGATGCGCAAATTATCTTCAAACCCCACCCGTACGTGCCCGCCCAGGAGCATGCTCATCACATTCATCTCCAACTGGCAGCGCCCCACACCAGAAACAGTAAACGTAGCGCCTTCAGGCAGCGATTCTTTCATGAAAAGCAGGTCCCGCGGGGTGCCAGTAGCACCACCGTTGACCCCTAGCACGATGTTGAAGTGCAGGTGCCCCTGGATATGACCTTTGCGCACCAGTCGCAGCGCCATATCGATATGGCTTTTATCAAAGCATTCCAACTCGGGCATGATGCCGCGCTCTCGCATACGGCCAGCAAACTCGATGATCATATTCTCGGTGTTGATGAAGATCTCATCACCCCCAAAATTGAGGGTGCCACAGTCCAGGCTGGCCATTTCTGGGTTGAGTTCAGTGGGTTGCAAGCGTTCCTCAGCGGTCATACCAGTCGCTCCGCCTGTGCTGGGCTGGATAATCACCTCAGGGCAGGCAAGCTGAATGGCATTGATAATTGCGCGGAAGCGTTCACGGTCCTGAGTGGGTTTACCATCGTCCCAACGGGCATGCAGATGGATGATGGCCGCACCGGCATCCACGGCGCTTTTGGCTTCGCGAACATACTGTTCGATGGTGTAGGGAACCGCAGGGTTCATCTCCTGGGTCACTTCAGCGCCGCTGATGGCGGCCGTGATGATAACTTTGTGGGGGCTCATTTTGTGGGTCTCCTTTCAGTTCAATTATTGCGTTGTTTGTCTTTGGGGGTCACGCAGGTGCCAGTGGCTTTGCAGACCAGGATCGGTTCGGCCAGCAGGTCAGCTGCCGAGTCAGATAGATCAGGGCGGGGGGCAATTACCTTCCAGGCTTCAAAGGCCATTTTGCGGGAACTGTTGCCCTCGGAGATAATCCAACCTTTAGCTTCGATGAAATCACCGGCATAAACGGGAGCCAGGAATTCGATGTTATCGTAGGCTCTGAATAGGCCTTCATCTCCATCGCGTCGGATGAGAAGCTCAGTAGCTACATCTCCAAAAAGCGCCAACATTCTGGCGCCGTCCACGAGGTTGCCACCATAGTGGGCGTCGTGACTGGACATTCTTAAGCGGATTAAAACTGGTTCCATAATTCTCTCCTTAACCAAAAAGCGCCATGTGTTAATAAAAACACATAGCGCTCCATGCATCGCATGACAGTGGCACGTCCTTAGTCCGGCACACCAGGCACTCTGAAAGGGGTTTCTCAGAGCCCTTCGGCAGCGGATAATTTGATTCTCACTCCAATCCCGGAGCTTACTGAGTTTCTACGCCTTCCGCCGCGCCTCTATTAAAGGTATTATTTTTTCAAGTACAAGCCTGTTTGTAAGTAATTTCACAGACAATAGTATTATAGTGGTGAATCCTGAAAAACAGCAAGAACTTTTGCATGAGAGGCATTTTTTGGGGGCTGCGATTGCGGGCAATGAGATCATGATTGCTTGACACGAGTAGAGGGGGCACGCATAATTACCTTTTATGGAATTAATTGCGCGGTTCCCACAAAAGCCAAAATTTCTGGTTGGTATCGATCTGGATGGTACCTTACTCCAGAGCAATCAAAAGATCAGCCTGGTCAATCGTCGGGCTATTCTGGAGGCACAGAACAAAGGTATTGCCATTTCACTCATCAGCGGACGGTCTCATTGCGGCTTTTCCCACTATCTGCTTGACCTTGGTATTCTTGCACCCTGTGCTGGGGACGCGGGCTCAATAATTTTTGATCCGATCACTTTCGAAATCTATCAAAATATGATCATCGATGCCAGCCAGATGCGTCTCATCTTTGACCAGGTGCAGGGAGAGGATGTCACAACCTTCCTTCACGACACGGAGAGGGTCATTTACAACCGTGAGGCGCCAACGCTTCTCAAATATGCTTCAGTCACCCCCGAGTGCAATTACCGTCTGGAACCAAACCTCATCCAGGACTATGCCCGGGAAGCCACAAAAGTTGCGTTTATCGCTGATTATGAAATATTAGAGCCCTTGGTAAAGCGGATTTTGGCTGTGGAACCCGACCTTGCGATAACATGGACGAGCTCCCACTTGATCGAAATCAATGCGGCCGGAGCCAACAAAGGTGCCGCCCTCCATCGAATTGCTGAAATGCTTGGGGTTCCAGCAGAAAACACATTCGGCATTGGTGATTCAACCAACGACTATGAAATGCTGCGCCAGGCGGCAGTTGGCGTGGCTGTTGCTAATGCCCTTGAAGGCGCCAAAGACCTGGCAGACTTTATTTCTCCTTCCAATGAAGAAGACGGCGTGGCATGGGTGCTGACCCAACTGATGCAAAAAGGCTTTTTGGGCTAAAGAAAATT
>CAYMNM010000023.1:15314-23633 GCA_964391795.1 uncultured Anaerolineaceae bacterium
CTGCGCACGGCGAAAACACCGGCGCAAAGAAAAGAAATCCGTTGAGATGAACTTAGTTTCTCTTTAGCCCTCCTTTGGAGGAGGGTCCGCGCAGCGGGGATGAAGGGTTATTTGATTGCTTTCTACCAAAAAGAGCCCCTCATCTGGCACTGCGTGCCAGCTTCCCCCCGCTGGGAAGCCCAAGGAATCGCCCTATCGTGCAGGTCTCCCGATCAAGCACGCAAACTTGGCCGAAGGTCTCCATTATTACACTAAGAATCTGGTACAACTTGAGATCTTCAGTTATTAATCTGTGCATGACCTTAGTTTTCCTCACCGTAGGTTTGTGGATATCGACGCCATCAAAGGTTCGAAATAATTAAACCCTCATCAGGCACTGCGTGCCACCTTCACCCGCTGGAAACCAAGGAATCAGAGAAACCGGTAGCCTGGGTGTCCCGCATGTCACATTATGTTTTTGGTGGGTCCAAGACTCCCCCAACTTGGATCAGAATCCCAAAAAATTAAGCCCTCCCAAATGGAAGGGCTTATTTTAGTCGGCCTTATAATATTTTCTAATTGTTACAGTTCTGCAAGCCGCACTTCGCGGCCATTTTGTCCGCTGGAAATATTTGTCGCTTCAAGAATGCGCTGTGTTACAAGCGCGTCCGCAAAATTGAGTTCAGACTCCCTGTCCTCTTGCAGGCAGAGCGCGAAATCGTAAATCGAGGCTAAATGAGCGTTCACCATTGTGCCCAGACTGTACTTAGTGTTGGCCCATAAGTCGCTGATTGGATGCCCGTTCACCTGGGCTTCCAGCTTTGGGGCAGAGTGCGACCAGGTATTAGTTTTGTTGTCAAACCATTGCAAGCTTTCGGCCTTACTTTCAGAGAATCGCAAGGCACCGCCAGAACAATAAATCTCAAAACTGGTGTCTTCACCCGTCCCGGCAGCTACCCGTGAGACTTCAAGTGTTCCGTTGACTTCCTCCGGGTGCCGAAGCATGGCCAGGAACCAATCGTCCACATCCACGCTGACCTTATCGGTCGCGCCAGCGGCAGTCGGCCGCTCTTTGATATATGTATTCTGCCAGGCAGAAACGGTTTCAGGTTCGCCAATAAGGTATTGCATCAGGTTAACAAGATGCGAGCCCAGGTCCATCCAGGCGCCCCCTCCAGAACGCTCTTTCTGTAGCCGCCAACTGGTGGGTCGATTCGTATTCAAATAACTGCTGTGGTACATGATAGCCCGATAATGCAATGGTTTACCAAGCATCCCTGACCTTAATATCGCGCTGGCCTGTACCACCCCGGGCATGTAGCGCAGAATGAAGGCACTGTGTGTCTTTACCCCAGCCTCTGCCACCGCTTGCGCCATTTGGCGCACTTCTGCCAGGTTCATACCGGTAGGTTTTTCACAGTAGATGGCTTTGCCAGCTTTTGCGGCTGCGATGGCTTGTGGCATGTGGGCGTCATTGGGGGAACAAATATCCACATAATCCAGATCTTCGGCTAAAAATTCATCCAATTGCGTGAAGACTCTGGGGTTGCCCAAGGCGCTGATCAAGGCCTCATCTCCGTCTGGATGTGTGCGCAACAAAGCACTGGTCTGCACGGTCAGTTTGGGGTTGAGCAGGCAGAATGGAATGCTGTTAGCAGCCTGGGCGTGGGTTTTGCCAATAAAGCCAAAACCCAATATCCCTGATTTTACGATTGGTAAGGAGGGCATACTCATCCTTTCTGGTAGACAGTCTTGCCTTTGATCAAGTTCATAACCACATCGCCACTCGGCTTCACGGCAATCAAATTGGCCCATTTACCAACGCTTATGCTGCCGTAATCCCTATCTATGCCCAGCAATTTTGCGGGATTATAAGTGGCCATACGCACAACCTGGCGGTAGTTGTACTCCATGTGTTGGGCGGCGTTGTATAGCGCCCGGTTGAGCGCTACCGTGGAGCCGGCAATCGTACCGCTTTCCAATAAGACCAACCCATTTTTAATAGTAATTTTCTGGCCAAGAGAATCGTAAGTACCATCCGGTAAATGGGCACCACCGATGGCGTCGGTAATTAGCACAATCTGGTCGGGTCTCAAGCAGCGGGCAGCCATCTTGATGGCTCCAGGATGCACGTGGATGGTATCGCAGATCAATTCGGCGGTGATGTCATCGCTATCCATGACTGCCCCAAACACGCCCGGTTCACGCTGGCTAAAGCCGCGTTGGGCATTGAAGGTGTGGGTCACATGGCGGAAGTCACCACGCAGGGCTGCTGCCGCCAACTCGTAGGTGGCATTGGTGTGACCCATGGCTACAACAACGCCGTTAGCCCGAAGATATGCTGCCACTTCCATGGCATTTGGCAGTTCGGGGGCTATGGTAATCTGCTTGATCCAACCCTTACCAGCTTCCATGAAGGCTTGCGCTTCTTTTAGATCCGGGGCGAGCAGCCAATGCTCATCAAAGGCGCCTTTCTTCTCAGGGTTAAGGTAAGGGCCCTCCAGGTGTAAACCCAGCGGGGTAGAACCGGCAAAGCTATCATTTTCTAAAAGTTGCACATAAGACTTGATGATGTCAATCAACTCAGCTGCAGTTGGCGCAGAAACCGAGAGTAAAAAGCCCGCCAAGCCGGTAAAGGCGATCTTCTCGGAGTACGTATGCAACCCGGCAGAAAGGTCACCACCACCAAAATCGACGCCAAAGCCACCGTGAACATGGATATCAATCAAGCCGGGTAAGAGGCGTTTGCCAGGATATTCCTCACGGGGGAGTGCCTTGGCTGCCTCAGGTATGGCTGAGGCTTTGCCTACCCAGGCAACGCGGCCTGCAGTGTTTACCCAAACCATCCCATCCTGCAGGGTCTCAAATGGGGTGATGACTTCACTTGCTTGTAACACTTTTTCAGACATGGATACTCCTTTTGTGTTCGCCGGTTCGCCTTATGTTGAAGTGACTCCGACGAAGGATGTAAATGTTATTAAAGAACAAAGCCAATAAAACACACAACTGGTACAAGAAAAAGCTTTGGCCAGACTGCTCTTTGATTATAAGCTTTCTAACCTCCAATATCTGGCTACGTCTCATCCAGAATTACGCAATAAATAATTATTTTTTACAGAGGCTGAGTTTAAAGATGACATCAGGCAAGTTCAAACTGCAAAAATTACACAACAAAAACGTTTTGTTTGGCAACTGATTCCCCCTGATTTGGCGGTCATCCAGGTAACAGCGCTTACCTGGATATTTAATAACTGGAAGGTTGCCGTTAGTTTTCGGAATCTTCCTTCTCCTTTTGCTGGCCAGTATTTTCGCGGTCCGGATTTCTTAGAAACCCTCTCCAATTTTGGGAAATAGTGTCTGGAAAAGCTATCTCACGCTGTTGGCTTATAAATAATGTTTTCTACGCGCTGTAAACCTTTGGTATACAGCCTTACAGGCACTGCTTGGTTTGGCCATCGGAAGCCTTTCATTGACAGGTTTAAACCTGCATGAGCCTGGCAACCATGACCAAAACGCATTCCGTGTTGGTTGTCCGGTGAGCGTCTGAAGGCAAAAAACCATTAGAGAAAGCTCAACAGTGGGGTTTTAATGTACAGGGGGCTGATTAGTCCAAAGTTGCAGTAAATCTTCGAAATTTTCAAAGCCTTCTGCGGGGATTTGATGCTCCTGACAGTAATCCAATAAGTGTCCTTTGGCGTAAACTTTATCCGCAGTCTTTACCGCATCTGTATCTGATTTTCCATCCCCGATAAAAACTGTGAGGTAGCCTGCTTTTTGATAATTTTCTATGATGGCGGCTTTGGCAGTTCCACGCATTGGAAAGCGTGGATCGTGATAAGGATAGGCCATGGAGTAGCTTCCATCAGGATTAAAAGTTAGTTCGCTGCCGTACACCCTATCTACGCTTAAGCCGTGCTTGGCCAGTAAATAATGGATATACCAGGTCTGACCCTCACTGATGATGACGAAACCAAACGACTGAGCTCTGCAGTATGCAATCAAAGCTCCGGTATGAGGGTCCATGACCAGATGCTCATCAATACTTTTTTCCATCTCTTTTCGGCTGGCCTTTATGTGTTGGAAGCTCAGTTTTTCCTCTTCCATGGTGCTTAATTTGCCAGCTTCCCATTCTCTGACGTACTTCATCCCGCAGGAGGCATGGATTTCATAAAGAATGTCCATGGTGTTTATATTCGTGATAGTGCCGTCAAAATCACTAAGTACTATAACTTTACGTTTATCCATTAGTTTTTTGTCTTGATCCCTTTTTTGAGTTCTTTTGCCCAAAGCTCCACTGCTTCCTGACTTGTTGTGCGTTGCACCCAATTTTTATCCAACTGTGCGTCTGCCTGCATGGCTTGACGTATGCGTTTGGGTTGGCTCTCCACCCAGCGAACCCAGTTTGGTTTCACCCACGCAGGCTGCTTAATTGTTAGGTAGAGTGCCAGAATTGCCAGAAGCCCCAGTATCGCCAAAGATATGAATCGGGGAGCATCCGGAATGACACGTTTATAGTTGGATTCAACTATCAGCATCAATCCCAAAGGCACATAACCGTAAACACCCCCACGGGTTTTCCAATACCATTCTTTCCACTTTCCAACGTGAATATAAAGACCAAAAGCCAAAAGAGCAAGTCCGAGAAAGGTTAAAGCAAGATCAACATCTATCGCTGGCATTTAAAGTTCCTCAAATAATTTTACGTCCTGGCTCACCTAAATGTCCGCAACTTTGGCAGTAAATGGACTAATCAGGGCTTCGTACGTTTTTTCGTTGGCAGCTTTTTGAACTGGGAAATATCCACAATAATCAAAGCAAAGTAAAAACAGAGAACTGTTTCTGTTTACAGAAAACTCCAAAAAACAAGGCATTATTTATATGTCCAGAAGATAACCGATGTCTTTGTAACGTTCGACAATGGCGTTATTGTGTGCTTCGGAATTGTCAATATTGGCGGACAATAACACAGGTGGCTCGAAGCCGGCATCCAGCATATACTGCACCGCCTCAACCATCACCGCGTTCATGATGGCAGCTCCAAGCACGGTTGAGAGCGCTCCTGCTTTGATATCGGAACTTTTGTACGCCATAGCCGAATCGCCAGCGGGGACGTGGTTATCAAGGATGACATCGCCATATTCATAGAGATTTTTACCGCCAGAATGGCGCGATTTGACAGATTTAGTGTGTTTGAGTGATGTGACCACGATCACCTTGACACCAGCTTTTTTTGCATCAATGGCAATTTCAATGCCTTCCGGGTTGCGGCCGGAGTTAGAGATGTTGAAAAGAACATCTCCAGCAGAGAGATGCACCCCTTTCATCAGGATGTGGCCAATACCTTCAAGCTTCTCCGCTTTCCCTTTCAGGGGGTCAATAATCTCAATAATTGGGTAAAGGCCACCAGCGCGCCCCCGTACCTCAAGAGCAAGTAGTTGCGAGTGACCACTTCCAAAAGTAAAGACCATGTGACCTTGCATGATGGCATCAGCCACCAGTCGGGCAGCTTTTTGGATAGCTTCATGCTCATCAATCTTTATGTTTTGGACTTCCTGGCAAACGAGATCGAGATATTCTTTGAACATTTTTGCTCCCTTCGAAAAACATCACAATTGTAACGAGATAACTCCAAATCGTGCTCACCTAAACAATCTAACGACAAAGCAATTCCCTGTGTTGAAATCGAGACATTGTTGTACAAAAGGAAAGTTGGCGAAGTCTTAGCCAACTTTCCTGCTATTGTGCTTTACCTAATCGATATCAGTGCGTTTCGGTGACTTTGTTCAAGCCTCTTGGATGGTCAACATTCAGGTCGCGTACATCCGCAAGATGCATGGCAAAGAGTTGGCCGGGCACAACACTGACGAGCGGTGAAACCCACTCATCCGGGATTTGGGGTAGCTTGAAGGCCGTGCGCCCCTCACGCAAAAGCTCATCGTCATCAGAAATCGCTATGATTTCCGCCCCAAGTTTGTGGAGGTCTTTTACAAAGGTTTTCATCTCCTTTAACATCCGGCCTGAAGGCGCAATCACCATAACGGGAAAGGCTTCTTCGACCACGGCTACCGGGCCGTGCATAAAATCCGCGCTGCTGTAAGGTTCAGCAATGATGTAGTTCAATTCTTTGACCTTGAGGGCAACCTCAAAAGCGGTTGGGTAGTTGAAACCACGTCCGATGACCACGCACATACGCATGTAGCGGTAGCGTTCAGCTGCCTGCGCGATGGAAGGGGAAAGCTTGAGGGCTTCTTGCATCAGTTTAGGTGCTGACCGTAAAATCGTTTCCCTTTCTGGGCTTTCCAAAGCCAGGGTGCTCAAAGCTGCAATGGCAGCCAACTCGGTGGTATACGTTTTGGTGGCGGCCACGGAAAGTTCAGGCCCGGCGTGCAGATCCACCAGGCAATCCGCAGTGTTTGCGAGGTCTGAATTAGGCTCATTGGTAATGGCGATGGTGGGTGAACCCTGTTTTTTTGCTTCAGCAATTACGGAAACAATATCGGGGCTCTTGCCGGATTGGCTGATGCCGATCACCAGAGAATTTTTATAACTGGGTACTTGCTGGTAAATACTGTGCAAGCTGGGCGTGGCCAGCCCGACAGAAAGATGATTTGCCGCCCCAAAAAGGTACTGCGCGTAGCGAGCAGCATTGTCGCTGGTTCCTCGCGCCGCAATCACTACATTCGTCACTTTTTCGTCTCTTAATAGCTTGCTGGTCTTTTTGAGGTCAGCCCATTCGTGATCGAAAAACCTCTGCAAAGCTAGGGGTTGTTCGTGGATTTCTTTGTATAAATTGGTATCATTGATCATGCTCGTCCTCCAGCTTCTTGGTCGGGTATTTCTTAAGACTTACTTACCTGTCATTATAATAGGCAAAAGTATTA
The DNA here is from genome assembly GCA_964391795.1 of uncultured Anaerolineaceae bacterium. Lineage (GTDB taxonomy): Bacteria > Chloroflexota > Anaerolineae > Anaerolineales > Anaerolineaceae > Mesolinea. The sequence goes on from CAYMNM010000023.1 coordinate 22,175, forward strand.
ATTGCTTGGTATGGTCGGAATGAAAGAGGAATGATGAACGAAGATGTGTTTGCCAACCCCAACGAAGGCTTGACCTTCGATGACTTGCTGGTATTGCCAGGTTATAGCGAAAAGTTGCCATCAGAAGTGAACTTGCGAGCCCGCCTGGCTGCCGACATTTATCTAAATCTGCCTTTGATGTCTGCTGCGATGGATACGGTTACTGGCGCTCGAATGGCTATCGCCATGGCTCGGGAGGGTGGCATCGGCATGATCCACCGCAACCTGACCCCCGAAGACCAGGCAAAAGAAGTTGAAATTGTCAAACGCTCCGAATCGGGCATGATCTCAGACCCAATTGTGCTTCCTCCCTCGGCTCTTATCAAGGAAGCCGAAGCCATCATGGCGCGCTTTCACATCAGCGGCTTGCCAATCATCGAACCTTCCAATCAGCGCCTGGTTGGGATTCTCACCAACCGCGACTTGCGCTTTGTCAACCCGGAAGACATGGAAAAACCTGTCACAGAGTTCATGACCTCCGAAGGTCTGGTGACAGCGCCGCTCGGGACCAGCCTTGAACAGGCTAAAGAGATCCTGCAGAAACACCGCATCGAAAAATTACCCTTGGTGGATGAACATGGCCAACTAAAGGGCCTCATCACAGTCAAAGACATTCAAAAACGCATCCAGTACCCCTCTGCCTCTAAAGACTCGCAAGGCCGCCTGCTGGCTGGGGCGGCAGTTGGAGTGGGCAACGACCTGGCGGAGCGTGTAGAGCGTATGCTGGAGCGCGGCGTGGACGTCCTGGATATTGATACCGCCCACGGTCATTCACTGGGTGTGCTCAAAGCGATTAAGCTCATCAAATCCATCGCGCCACACTTGCCACTGATTGCCGGAAACGTAGTTACCGCGGAAGGGACCGAAGCTTTGATTGGAGCCGGAGCGGATGCCGTCAAAGTGGGCGTTGGGGCTGGTTCGATCTGTACTACCCGGGTCATTTCGGGGGCAGGATACCCGCAAATGTCGGCCATTTATTACTGTGCCAGAGCAGCCGCAAGGCATAATATCCCGGTGATTGCAGATGGCGGTTTAAAGTTCAGCGGTGACATTGTCAAAGCCATTGCGGCCGGCGCGGAAACAGTTATGCTTGGCAGCTTGCTGGCTGGTCTGGAAGAAGGCCCAGGCGATTTGATTCTTTATGAAGGAAGGCAGTTCAAAGGTTATCGCGGTATGGGCAGTGTGGGAGCGATGGAAGGTTTTGCCAAAGACCGTTACGCCAGCGGACAGGGTGATGCCCGCAAGTTGGTTCCTGAAGGGATTGAGGGCATGGTGCCTTATCGGGGTACGCTGCATGAACACATCTTCCAGCTGGTGGGAGGTTTGCGCTCGGGTATGGGTTACGCTGGGGTGGCCGATCTTGAGGAGCTGCGCACCAAAGCAAGACTCATTCGCATTACTGGAGCAGGGTTGGTTGAAA
>CAYMNM010000024.1:0-16886 GCA_964391795.1 uncultured Anaerolineaceae bacterium
TTCCTTGGATATGGCATTTTATGATATGCTTATTTGGTACGGTTTTTGCGGATTCGAAGCAAACTCTCACCACTTTGCGGATTGGCAGGACCAATGTATGTCAAGTACACACCAAACATCCCTCAAATAATCAACGACGAGAAATCTTAAGGTTTCAACGGATATTTTTTTGGATATCCTAATTGTAAATCGGAACATTTTACTTTTCTTAAAGGAGAAAAATGGCTGAACAACCTAAGAAAATAACTTTGCCTGGTCTTTTTAAAAATGCAGCCGAAGGTAAGCCAATTACCTGGCTGACATGTTACGACTATCCGACAGCTTACCTTCAGGAACAAGCTGGTGTGGATATGATCCTGGTAGGCGATAGCCTGGGGATGACTATGTTGGGCTACGACAGCACTCTCCCGGTCACCATGGATGATATGATCCGTCACTCCGCAGCAGTACGACGCGGCGCTCCGAATACCTGGTTAATTGGCGATATGCCTTACATGAGTTACCAACCTTCAGTTGAAACTGCAATCCGAAGTGCTGGAAGATTCATGGCGGAGGCAGGATGCGACTCAGTCAAACTTGAGGGAGGAGAAGCGGTGTGCGACCGTATTCGTGGCATTGTGAACGCGGGTATACCGGTGGTGGGCCACTTGGGATTAACACCGCAAAGCGTCAGTTCATTGGGTGGTTTTCGTCTTCAGGGTAAGAGCGCAGCCAATGCAAAGAAAATTGTGGATGACGCGCGAGCTTTGGAAGAGGCCGGTGTATACATGATCCTCCTGGAATTAGTGCCTGATCGTCTATGTCAGCTTATTACTGAAAGGGCCCAAAACTGCCTGATCATGTCTTTAGGGTCCGGGCTGCACGCACATGGGCAGCTTTTGATTTATCACGATGCATTCGCGCTTTACCCCAAGTTTAAACCGCGAATGGCGAAGGTCTTTGCGGATGCTGGATCCGTGATTAGGGAGGGCTTGAAAAGTTATGTGAAGGAAGTAAAGGAAAAAACATTCCCCGCTCCTGAAAACTGGTTTGGAATGGCGGACGAAGAATTTGAGGAACTTAAGCAATTGCTACAAGGGGAAGAATAATGAAAAATCTGAGAAACATTCTACAGATACCAGAATCGCGCCTGCAAGATGTCAATCGAGTTTTGCTTGACCCTGACAGCCAGGTGATGAATGATTTTCTGAATGTGGTCTCAAAATATGGAACACCCATAGAAATCAATCAAAAACATTTGCAATCACGCAAACTGGAAAACCTTCTCAGAATGGTTGAAGAAAAATCCCCAGCTTATGTTGATGATTTGCATTGGCTACAGGAACAAAGGGATAAAAGAGCCTTCATTCGCATGGAGGATTATCGGCAAAAAGTGCTGGGAGAGTCCGCCAAATTCATGCAATTTAATGACGAATACGCGGTAACACTCGAAGTATCTGCGCTTCAATATTTCCCATGGGTTCGGATTATGGCAGAGCAGGCAATTGCCAATCAAACACTTGTGCCAGGTAGATTTATTTCCGTAAGGAAAATGAAAGAATCAAAAGCAGATGGTGATCTTCCAGCAATTGTGGCAGCCATGGACATCATTGGAGCTTCGTTTGTTGAAACGCTGGATACCAAGGGTACAGATGGCTCCAACCCGCACTTGGGGGGACCTGCCACCATTACCGGTTATTTTGGCGGAATCGGCCAACCGAACGAGCACGCTTTGATGTGGTTGGATGAGTTCCTATACTATTACACTAATTATGGCGTTCAACATGTGCTAAATTTCAATGCTGGAACAATTTTGCTTGGTTTCATGCTTTATAAATTGGGTGTGGATATTCAATTTAAAATCTCAGTATTCTTTGGCTCAGACAATCCTTATCATGCCTTATGGATCATGATGATGGCAAAACTCTTCAGTCGGGAAGATGGTACCAGTCCATTGATTGGTTTCAATTGGTCAAATTCCATTGATAACAAAACCATGGAACTCACTGCTGAATTCCGGAAGGATCTTGGATTTGAAAAAGTGATCCGATTTGAACACCACATTACTGAACCGCAAAAAAGCATTGTCATCCAACCCTACGATCGCCGTGCTGATCTTCTGGAAGTGGCTGATCATGTTGCCAACATTGCCGCCAAACATGAAGGTGGAGATCTTGAAGTTGATTTGACGCGCTCACATCCCTCTGATCTTCTGGATTATTTCCGCGACAAAAGCGAAGTAATTAGCAGCGGAGATTGGGATAACCTCATGATCAATTATCTGGATAAGGTCGGGGCGTGCAATACCACTGCTCGGCAATTGACTCAACGCGGCTTGAGTTTCATTGCCGCGCCGAATTTGCACAATTGACTTTCTATGACTGACAGTTAAAAAGGCTGAGAAAAAATTAAAAACCGTGCCTTTCATAAAAGAAGACACGGTTTTTGATCTTTTTTTTCAAGTTTGTTTGATGCTTTTTGTTCCAATCAACCCGAAATAGAGAGGGAGAATGTCTGTTTTCTGATTTGGTACTTGGCGTTGTGAGCTAACACCTGGTTCACATGCTGAGCTGGCACATCCACCATCGTGCTGCGTGATTGGATGGAAATTTTACCCAGGCTTGACCCGGGAATATTCGCGATTGATGCAATTGTTCCAACAATATCGCCAGGACGAATGCCATTGATTTTTCCAAGGCGCAATTCCATTCGCACCATACCAGCATCCTCAGCTTTTCGTGTGGTGGAACGACTTTGTGTTGCGGAGTGATTATTCGAACGCTCTCCATCAAAGTGTGTGGAACGGTCCCTTCGTTCTGCGCGATCGGCTTTGACTGGCAAGGGGCTGATCGCTTCAATGGGACGTTGTTTTTCTTCGGCACGGACAATTTTTAATGCTACCGCTGCAAGATCCAACGGATCCACACCGCCAGCTACCAAGGCGTCGACCAAAGCGCGTTCTTCCTTTACACGCATGCGTCGCAATTGCGTTTCAATTTTTGCCATCAAATCGTCGGTTCGTTTGGACTGAATATCCTCGACGGTCGGTATTTGCGCTTCCAGCATCATTTGTTTGGTAAAGCGTTCAATTTCACGGATATTTCGTTTTTCAGATGGCCGAGCAAGAGAGATTGCCACACCCGCGCGACCAGCCCGACCGGTACGGCCAATACGATGCACAAATACTTCAGCGTCGTCTGGTAAATCAAAGTTGAATACGTGCGAAATGCCCTCTACATCCAAACCTCTGGCGGCAACATCTGTTGCTACAAGAACCTTTACTTGCCCTGCTCTAAAACGTGCCATGGTCCGTTCGCGCGCATCCTGACTGATATCACCGCTTAGGGCTTCAGAAGGATAACCGCGCATGTTAAGTTCGTTGACAAGATCAGCGGTGCGCACACGCGTGCGCGCAAAAATAAGGGCTGATGTTATGTTTTCCACCTCAAACAGACGGGTTAAAGCCGCAAGTTTATCGTGTTCATTGACCAGATAATACCGTTGTTCGATTGCAGCCACCGTCACTTGTGGTGCACTAATACTGATTGTCTGAGGGTTGTGAAGGTACTTTTCGGCAAGTTGGCGAACCCGCGTTGGCAAGGTTGCCGAAAACAAGGTGGTTTGCCTGTTCGCAGGGGTGGCAGCCAGGATGCTTTCCACGTCATCAATGAAGCCCATCGAAAGCATTTCATCAGCTTCATCCAACACCACGGTCTGGACCTCGTCCAAATTTAGTTTTTGCCTTTTGATTAAATCAAGCAATCGGCCAGGAGTGCCAACCACTATTTGCACGCCATTGCGTAATTCATTGAGCTGCGGGCTGTAGGATGTGCCGCCGTAGACTGCTAACACCCTGGGACTGCTGAATTGCCCCAGTGCTTTGATCATGTCATGTACTTGAAGGGCAAGTTCACGGGTAGGCACAATTACCAAGGCCTGGGGAACGCGGGAACTGGGATTTAGGATGTTGAGGATAGGCAAAGCAAAAGCAGCCGTTTTACCAGTGCCTGTTTGGGCTTGTCCCATGACATCCCGACCGGATAACATCAAAGGTAGTATCCCTTCCTGAATTGGGGTTGGTTCCTGGTAATCCAGGGCGTTAACAGCCTTGATTAGCTCAGGGCTTAGACCAAACTGGTCAAAGTTATTTGTCATCATTTCTCCATTCCAAATCTTTTAAGCAACAAAAAGCTCACCCTCGATTAATGCTTGAGGTTGCCTAGATATCGCTTAATTGTTCGTTCGGGGGATGTTACGATGACTCAACAAACTTATTCGTGCCAGCAGGCAGCTCCTTGCGGCGCTGCCCTCCCAACAAAAATGCCCAAGTTTCAACCAAGGGCATGATCTGAACCGTCTTAAACATACTCCCACACAAAATTCTCACCTGAGAACTGCAGGAGTATATCACCATATTAAAGCAAAACATGAACTTGTATGATATTGGTGACTGAAATAACAGTTTGGAAAACCAACTTATGAAGATTCTTGCAAACTGTGCCGCTTCTTTATTAGGTTTTCAAGTCGATTTTTGCGTTTTTCTAATTCATCACGCAGATAATTTGGTTGGTTGATCCTATTTAGCCCAAGATAGAGCGCAAACGCTTTGTGAGTGTTATCAAGCGCAATTTCGTAAGCTTTTTGCCTATGTTCGTAGTACTTTGCCAGTTCGATAAATGCAGCAATGGAATTCAAGCTACCAGCTTCTTCCCAAAGCGGTAAGGCTTCCTGCCAACGCCCACGGCGTTTATTGATTTCAGCCAGGCGTAGTAAGGCTGTGATTTCAGCTGATTCATCGCCACCTAGGTCTTTCCCATTTTGGTAAAGTTTGATGGCCATCTCTTCATCACCAAGGCTTCCCATCAAGCGTCCGATACTCACCTGATCGCTGGCAAAGCTCTCACTCTGATTGAGAGGGTCTTCAAGTAAGTCGTTCAGCGTTGAGAAGAGGGCAGCCAGGCTAACAACATCATTTTCATTGTGCCGGAATATTCCCTCAAGCGGTGTAGCATCCCCGGAGTGGAGATAATCCATATAGATTTCCGGTACCAGGTAACCCGGTACTTCATCCATGTCGCGGTCCAGCCCCAAAATATGATGTTCGATGTTGCCGAGATTGCATTGCTCCAGTCGGGCTTTCCAAACGCGACGCGTAATTGGTAGTAAATCAAAGTGAGGCAGACCTTCGAAAGGGTTGCTCATGCCATTCAGAACAAAACGTGTATTCAAAATAGGGAGGTCAAAAGCTTTACCGTTGTAACTTACAATCGCTTTCATTTCTTCGCAGAAATTGCTCAGTGCCATGAGCAGAGCCTGTTCTTCGGCAGGATTCTGCAAAAAGAACTGTTCAAGCTCCAAGACGCCATTCAAAAACCTGGCTGCCCCAACCATGAAAGCCATGGTTCCTGTACCGCCAGAGAGTCCGGTAGTCTCGGTATCAATGAAGACAAAATCATCAAAATCAGGTAAATCAAAAGGCTCCAACCTCGCCCACTTTGCCAGGCGAGAAATGCTGCTCTTGGGTTTGATTTTTGCCCTTCCCTGTTGAAATTCTGCCGGGTAGCTGTGCCCTGAGGAAAACACAGGACCTGCTTGGGTATTCAAAAAACGCCCGGTAACGACACTTTCTACAGGGATTTTCCTTTTGCTTACCCCACTGGATTCTCTTTGAGAACCCAGCTTAACCCCCATGCGCTTAAGTTTCTCAGTTAAATCCCCCCAGTCGTTCATGCCAGGCTCCGCAATAAAGCCAGAGCGTGAACTTTACCGCCAAAACCCTCTTCACCCATTGGTCCGACACATGCTGGGCAACCATCCTGACAAGGGCATTCACTCACCATTTCCAGGGCTCCCTGAATTAGCATTTTGTGTTGTTCGAATAAACGCTGAGAGAGTCCAATGCCGCCCGATATCTTGTCATAGATGAGTATGGCGGGATTACCATTGTTGAGCACAGACTTGGCTTCGGTGAGCGTTGCCAGGTCTTCGTGATCACACATCACCAGAAGCGGAGATAGATTTCGCAGGGCATAGCCTGCCCCAGCCAGCCCACTACGCACCCTAACATTTAGTTCAGCTTGCTGATGACAAGTGTGACAAAGGGTTACCAAGTTAGAAGCGGTATTTGCCATCACAGGGTCTTGAAAAGACTTGAACGGCTGCAGATGATGGACGTGCAACTGGGATGGTTCAGGCTTAGCTCCGCAGCCGCGGCAGGTAAAACCGTCCCTTGCAAGAATTTTCTGCCTCAGCCCAGGCCAAACCGCACCATAATCGTTTGCATCTGAAAGCCAGAGCCCATCACCGCGCAGTTGCTGGATGATTTCCGGTCCAAGGTTTATCCAAAAACCCATGGTTTCAAGATGGTGAGGAGGTAGGTCAATCGTGCCATGCCCGATGATTTCATTGCTTAACCAGCGATACTTGCGATAACCGTTTATTTGCATCAAAAGGCGGATCTCACCCAGTGCTTTACTCCAATTTGGGTAATCTTCCATTGCCCGAACTTGAAAATCTTCTATAGTCGTGGTCATGGAAGGGATGGTGTAATACTCACTCTGCTTCTGCGTGAGTTCGCAAACCCCATTCTCCAGATCTAGCTTTTCAACATAATAAGACTCACCTTCATGAAGGTAAATAGCCTCAGGATGCACCAGCCAGGGGGCGCTTGAGGCATCAATTTCGCCAATCAGCTCGGACCCTTCGGAGTGAACATTTCTTAGCGATACGATGGCTGTTGAACTGGACCGCAAGCTTACCGTGGCCGAAGGATATTGGTCTGCAATCCAGAAATATTTGTTGCCCTGTTTGACCAGCAGTTCGTTGGCTACCAGTACATCCAGCAGATTTTTGATCAGATCTTGCGGAGCCTGGCCAAAACGGTCGCCAACACTCATCGGTAGTTCAAAACAAGCACAGCGCAAATGCTGCAAGAGGATACTCAGATTATCCGGGTCGATCAAAACGGCTTCCGGGTTGCGTTCTGTCAGGTATTCAGGATGGTGAGCAAGATACTGGTCCATAGCATCTGGAGCAGCCAGAAGCACGGCAATTGAGCTTTGCAGTTTTCTGCCAGCCCGGCCTGCTTGCTGTAGCGTACGGGCGATTGACCCAGGATAGCCGGCCATCAATACGCTTTCAAGTTCTCCGATATCGATCCCCAATTCCAGGGCTGAGGTAGCCACCACCAGACGGATCTTGCCGTTTTTAAAACCATCTTCAATCTCGCGACGGTCTGCCTTCAAGTAACCAGAGCGATAACCCCGAATTAGACTGCGGGTAGATGGATCGACACCATCTTGCAGATAGGTGAGGATCATCTCGACTGTTCGGCGTGTGCGGGCAAAAATCAGGCTTTGCCGACCTGCCGCGAGTAGCTGTTTGGAAAGGTGGATGCTGGTCTGTAAAACACTCTTGCGAATGCCAAGTTGTTCGTTGATCAAGGGTGGATTGTAGATCAAAAAATTCTTCTCGCCATGCGGTGAGCCATCCTCCTTGAGTGTAGATACTGGCATTTCGATCAGTTTTTGACTTAATTCCTCCGGATTGCCGATGGTAGCAGAAGTCATAACAAACTGTGGGAACGCGCCATAAAAAGCCGCAATACGTTTTAGCCGGCGGATGATGTTGGCAACATGCGAGCCAAACACACCTCTGTAGGTGTGGATTTCATCGATGATGACATAACGTAACCCACCCAGGAAACGCCTCCAGTTGGTGTGGTGGGGAAGGATCCCCTGATGCAGCATGTCTGGATTGGTTATGAGGATATTAGCGGAATTGCGGATGTCAGATCTGTGGTTCGAAGGCGTATCACCATCATAGATGCCTACGTGTATGGTACCGTTTCGTTTTTGGTTACCGATAAGGGTCTGGACGTGCTTTACCTGGTCTTGCGCTAAAGCTTTTGTAGGAAAAAGGTAGAGAGCCGTAGCATTCTTATCTTTTAGGAGGGTATCAAGCACTGGAAGGTTGTAGCAAAGGGTCTTGCCACTGGCAGTGCCGGTAGCAATAACAAGGTTTTCACCTTGTTTCAAAATTTCATAAGCCTTTGCCTGGTGGTAAAAGAGGGCATGAATTCCTTCTGCTAATAAGTTTTGGGTGAGGGTAGGCTCAAGCTGCCCAGGGAAGTCGCGAAAATCCCCCTGCTTGGGTGGCGTCTTCACCCAGGATGCGAGATTGGAAGAAATTTCAGGATTTTTATCCCAAACAGAGAGAATCGAATCGATATCCATTGGATATTACTTAATTATTTAGTAGTATTGCGCGTAGCATTAATTTTTTTGATTGCTGAAGCAACAAGTATATCCATAATCGGATAAACAAGGCCTCCCAGGTGGGTGGCCAACCAGTGAAAGAATTTGGCTTCCAAGCCTGGAACTATCTCATACTTTTTCTTAGCGACATCCTTAACGATAATTTCCGCCACGATAGCTGCTGATAAGGGTTTCTCAGAACCAATAATGGCTGTTTCGGGTGGTTTATACTGGTTTTCCCAGGCCAGTTGCGGTGTATCGGTATCCGGAGGAAAAACGATGGACACGTCGATCCCCTTGGGCTTGAGTTCAGCTCTGAGAGTGTCCGTAAAACCGCGCACCGCGAATTTAGCACCGGAGTAAGCCGTGTAGCCGAACATACCAATAACACCAGCCAGTGAAGAAACGTTGACAATGTGCCCGCTCCCACGCTTTAGTAACGCAGGTAAAAAAGCTTTAACGACGTGAACTGTTCCATGAAAGTCAATATCCATGGTCCATTTAAAGACTTCGATCGGAAGTTCTTCAACGTATCCTGGTCTGGCGACTCCAGCAAAATTGAAAATAAAATCCGGAATCCCTGCTGAAGAAATCACTTTTTTAGCAATAGCTTCTACTTTTTTAAAATCAGCCACATCCACGCTGTAAGTCCACACGTATTGATCCAAATCGTTGTGATGAGAAATCAGTAAATTTTCGGCAAAATCAAGTTTTTCCTGGTTTCTTGCGAGGATAATGATAGAGCAGCCCTGTTTGTATAGATTCTTAACTACCTCAAAACCAATACCACTTGAACCGCCTGTAATCAGCGCTAACTTCCCTTGATAGATGTTCTTCACTGATTAGCCTCCACAACTCGCGCAACTACCCGAATGGCAGCTGCCACAGTTATGTCCACTGTTCAGGCTTTTGCCGTCTGAAACGGCGTTCACTTTGGAAAGTTGCCTGACACAATTCAGGCTGCCACATGTGGGGCAAGGTCGAGGTTCATCAGCAGTGGAAAAGGACCGTAATTCCTCGTAGTGTTGCAAACATTCTTTACAGATATATTCGTAGAGTGGCATTATTCGTTGGTCCTTATGCTTGGCCTCTGAACTGGGGCATAACGTGCTTTAATGGCAGGAATCAAATACTCATGGAAAGAGCGCTGCACATCGTAATCTGGCGCCCAAGCCCAATCTTTTCTCGCCGCAGAGTCGTCGATATCGTTTGGCCATGTGTCCACGATACCCTGGCGTTTTAGGTCTGGCACAAAGTCAATTTCAGCCTTGGGGAAAGCAGACAGAGTAATTTCCGCCAGTTGCTGGGCAGTTAACGAAAAACTGGTGACGTTGTAGGCAGTTTGGGAAAGCGCCTCTCTGGGTGCTTCCTCAAGACTAATCAAAGATTTGATGGCATCCGGCATTACCATAAAGGGCAGGGTCGCGTCTGGCCGCACAAAACAGTGATAAGGCTCACCTTTGGCAGCAGCATGCAACATTTCAGGGCCGTAATCACTCGTACCTCCAGTTGGGATGGTTTCTGCACTGATCAGCCCCGGGAATCGCACACAGCGGAAGTCCACCATTGGCCTGGAATTGGCATCTGCCCCCAATTGACGGTAATGTTTGCTGTAATAGAAACCCAAGCGTTCAACATAAAGCTTATTGCAGCCGTACATGGTGGTGGGGAAGGTGAATTCATCCTCCTTAAGTTTGCCTGTACTGGCTTTTACAGTCTGGTTGGGAATACCATAAGCCGCGATTGAACTTGGATAAATAAATTTGACAGACTCACCCTGCCAGGCAGATTGTTCGACTGCCAGGTGTAGCAGGTTCATGGTACCTTCCACATTTATCTTGTGCGCGGTTTCAGGATTGTATTCAGCCTTTGTGGATAGTATTGAAGCCAAGTGGTAAACCGTTCTAATCTGATGCTCAACAACCAGTCTCCCCAACATCGTTTTGTCCAAAATGTCGCCCACAACACAGGCCTTTACTTCATCACCTAATTTTTCATCAAGAGGGTTCACATCCAGTGCAACAATTTGTTTGCCGATATTTGACAGGTAATGGATCAGGCCATGCCCGATTTCACCATTTGCCCCGGTAATTAAGACGACTTCATCACGCATTCTTCTCTCCAATAATGAGTTACCGTCATTCAACAAGGTGAGTTTTCAACAGACGGTTCCTGTAGATTTTACTGCATTAAGGTGTTCTCAAATGGTAAATTTCACTAACCATGATGTAGAATGGGTGCAGAATGAATATGAACTCATGAAGAAATTTTTCTCCAGAAAATCGCTCTTATTGCTTTTAAATCTACTGATCTTGACCTCCTGTATGCCAGGAAAAAGGTTTTTTAGACCTGAAACGCCAGTTTTCTCCCCAAATTTGGCCACTTTTCCGGCTCCCGCACAGGTCACGCAAGTAATCTCGTTACCTGCTGAGATGTCAGGCCACTTGAAAATAGGCCAGATCCAGGGAACACAGCATCGTTCTCCGTACGATGGACAGACTGTCAAGGATATTTTGGGGGTCGTGACAGCAGTTCGTGGAGATGGTTTTTTCTTGCAGGATCCACAGCCTGATGGCGACCCAGAAACCTCGGATGGTGTTTTTGTAAAATCTACTGGTTCTTGTGATCCGGATCTTGGTAACCTGATTCAATTAACGCAAGCAATCGTCCGTGAGTTCAACCCCGCGGGGATAGGAGAAAACTCACTCACTATCACCAATCTGGTTGTTGAAAAATGCAGCCTCCAGGAAAAATCATTTCCTTTACCATTACCTGAGGTTATAGGCGAAGGCGGACGGATTCCACCAGGTGAAATTATTGAAAATGATACCAATGGCTACGTCACTCGGGATAATACTTACGATCCCGAAGAAGATGGCCTGGATTTTTACGAAAGCCTTGAAGGGATGTTGGTTCAGGTGAATGATGCCATTGCTGTTAGCACAAAGAATGCTTACCGAAATGTCAGTGTGGTTGGGGATAATGGGCGTTTCACGAACGAGCTTTCAGCAGAAGGTTTCATGGTAATCCGGGAAGGTGATTTCAACCCTGAACGGTTGCTTCTGGACGATGACTTCATCGTGATGCCAAATATCCTTGTTGGCGCACGCTTTACTGAACCAATCGTTGGTATTATCGATTACAACTTTGGCGAATACAACCTTGAGCCCACAAAAAGACTGGTTTACACACAAGGAGCTCAAAATGTACAAGGAATTGAAAACAACTCCACCACCGAACAACTTTCTGTGGTGAGCTACAACGTAGAAAATTTGGATCCGTTAGCCCGACCTGACCGGTTAGAAAAGTTGGCTGAAGAAGTTGTTCGTAAACTGGCTTCGCCGGATATTCTTGCGTTGCAGGAAGTGATGGACAACGATGGCGGAATGAATACCAGCATCACAAGTGCCAATGAAACCATAAAAGCCATCATCGCGGCCATTAAGGCAGCAGGAGGACCAAACTATCGTTGGGTGAATATTGACCCAATTGATGACGCAGATGGCGGTGTTCCAGGAGGCAATATTCGACCGGTCATTCTCTATCGGGCTGATAAAGGTATTGAAACAGTCGGATGGAATCCAGCCAGATCGGATCAGCCACTGGTTATTAAAAGGCAGGCTGGTCAGGTTCAGCTTTCAAATAATCCTGTCAGGTTGGGTGTTGGTAATTACTTTTTTAATGGTAGCCGTAAACCATTATTAACCAAGTTCACCTACCAGGGGTCATCTTTTTACGTAATCAACGTTCACTTGAAATCGAAAAGTGAGGATGGCTCGCTTTACGGAGAAATCCAGCCACCTGTGTTTGAGACTCTCAAACAACGTTCTGGCCAGGCACAACACATTGCCAAGATAGTTTCTGAAATCCTTTCTATTGAACCAGACGCCAAAATTATCTTGCTTGGAGATCTGAATGATTTCCCTTGGACGGAACCACTTGAGGTATTGGAGCGAAGTGGAATGCAAAACCTCATCCTCGGGTTACCAGAAAGTGAGCGCTTTACTTACTCACATTCAGGCATGGGGCAGGTACTCGACCATGTTTTGGTGAGCCCTTCTTTGCTCGATAAAGTATCAGAATTTCGGATCCTGCACTTGAACACACTTCGATTACCAACAGATCAATTGAGTGACCATGATCCCATTTATGCCTTGATCGAGTGGCAGAAATAGTCTTACTGATGAACAACTTAGTTGCTAGTTACGATTGCTTTAAGATAAAATTTATTGTATTAAGTATGCCTAATGCCAATGTTGAACCTGTTGACTGTCTTGTGAAATATTAAGGATCATGGAGGTTAATATTGACTGAAGTAGTTAGATCTGACTTAAGTGGGAATAAACATCAAAGCTCTTTACGGATGGTCATACTCCGTGAACAAATCGAAGGTTACCTTTTTATCCTTCCAGCGGCAATCATCATCTTTGTTTTTGGCCTATTCCCGATTGGTTACTCCCTGTACATGAGTTTGCACCAGTGGATTATCAACCGCACTGCGTTTATAGGGGATGCGAACTACATCAAACTTTTTGGCAGTTGGACAAATTTTGGCCTTGCCGTTTTGGGAATTGTATTCTTTGCGTTAGCCTTCATGCTCTGGACCAAAGGTGTTAAGTCCAAAAGTCTCGGTTTGCGGCTTGGGCAACTGCTTGGGGCGGTAGCACTGCTCGTCGGAGGCGCGATTTTCACGACCGGTTGGGCTCAAATGTCCAAAACAGGCGACGCCGCATTTCTTCGATCTTTGGTAATTACCCTTTACTATGCCCTCGCATCAGTACCGATCCAAATTATGGTCGGTATGTTCCTGGCATATTTGCTTTATCAAAACATCAAAGGCAAGGATTTTTTCCGATTGGTATTCTTCCTGCCTTATGTTTTGCCTTCGGTAGCAACGGCAGTAATTTTTAAAATTATCTTCTCCAAGAGCGAATCTTCTTTTGCAAATCTGGTGCTTTCATTCTTGGGTATTGATCCAATGAAATGGACCTACGAGCCAAAAACATTCTTGGCTCTTTTAGGTTCTGACGTTAAAGGCTTCCTGGCAGGACCAAGCCTGGCTTTGGTAACCATTGTCATCTATGGTTTGTGGACCTTTATTGGGTACAACGTGGTCATCTTCCTGGCAGGTTTAGGCAATATTCCGAAAGAAACCTACGAAGCAGCGGAAATGGATGGAGCGACCAAGGGCCAAAAGTTCTGGAAAATCACCATGCCATTGCTTTCGCCGGTTACTTTTTACCTGACACTAATCTCGTTTATCGGCACGTTCAAAGCATTCAATCACATCTTTGTCATGCGTACGACAGCTGCAAAAGCAACAGTGACCACCACCAGTCTTTTGATCTTCGATCGTTTTTATACTGATGGGAACTATGGCATGGCAACGGCGATGTCCATCATCTTATTCCTGGTGATCCTCGGTTTGACGTTTGCTCAAAACCAACTGATGAAAGAGAGGGTCTTCTATGGTTGAGCCAGATGTGAAAAAAGTGAATTTGAATCCCAAGATAACAACTTCAACGGTTGGTATCAAGAGAGACCGCCCGTTTTTGGGAAAATTGATCATTTACTTGATCCTCATTTTCGGTGCAGTAATCGCCATTACTCCTTTCTTTTGGATGATCTCGAACTCTTTGATGACCTGGGGAGAGACGATTGTAAACAAGTTACTACCGGCAACTCCCAACTGGAAAAACTATTCTGACGTCATTGAGCAAATCAAACTCGGCAAATTATTCATCAATAGTGTCTTATTGGCATTAGGTACCATAGCAGGTTTGCTATTCACGTCGATATTAGCTGGATATGCTTTCGCGTCCATCAAGTTCAAGGGCAAGGACATCATCTTTGCAGCTTTCCTGGCAACCATGATGATCCCGGAATCAGTAACACTACTGCCCAATTACTTGATGATTCAAAACCGAATTCTTCCCATGCCTGGCGGATCCTGGATGAATACTTATTGGGCCTTAACCGTTCCATTCATGGCAAATGCCTTCAGCATTTTCCTCTTGCGTCAGTTCTTTGCTCAGGTGCCGAAAGAATTATGGGATGCTGCCCGAATGGATGGAGCAGATCATTTGCGATATTTGATCCAAATTGTTTTACCGATCAGCAAGGCACCAATTCTTACCGTTGTTTTATTTGCTTTCACTGCTTCGTGGAACGCTCTACAGTGGCCATTGCTTGTGACGACAAAAGAAGTTTGGCGCCCTATGGTTTTGGGTCTTTACTCGTACATAACGGGGGAAGGTGGGCCACAAACCAATCTTTCAATGGCAGCCGCAGTTTTGACGATCATTCCGATACTAATTTTCTACTTCCTGGTGCAAAAGCAATTCACACAAGGAATTGCTACGACAGGTTTAAAAGGGTAAGATAAATGAAGGATATTACGGGTTTCATGTTCCCGTGAATCAACTCTAACCATAACAAAATGGAGGTTTTTTTACATGAAGAAGAGCTTTGTAGCCATTTTTGCAGTCCTGATGATTGCTGCCATGGTCCTGGGTGCATGTGCCCAGCCTGCTGCTGCACCCACCCAGGCTCCTGCCGCTGAGCCCACTGCGGCTCCTGCTGTCGAACCACCTGCGGCCCCTGCTGTAGAACCTACTGCAGCTCCCGCTGCTGAACCAGTTGAAACTGGCCCTGTTTCTGCCTTCAAAGACATTGTTCCGGCAAAGAATATCGTCTATTGGCACCAAAATACTGGTCCCAAATCTGAAGCCTTAAAGGCTTTGGTTGATGAGTTTAACGCAACCAACGAATGGGGCATCCAGGTTGAAGCCGTTGAGGCTGGCGGTTATGGTGACATCTACAAGAAAATGATGCCAATCCTTAACACCAAGGACGTACCGGACATCGTTGTTGGTTATCAGAACAACGTGGCTGCTTACAACCTCAACAATTCTATTGTTGATATGACCCCGTACATAAATGACCCCGTGTATGGTATCTCAGAAGAAGATCAGAAGGACTTTGTGCCAGCCTTCTTCGCCCAGGATGTTTACCCCACCTATGGCAACGCTCGCTTGGGCATTCCACCCAACCGCTCTATGGAAGTCCTTTACTACAATGTGGAATGGCTAAAGGAACTCGGCTATGAGAATCCACCTGCCACACCCGCTGAATTTGCTGAAATGGCCCTAAAAGCCACCACCCAGAAATTCTCCAAAGCCAAGGGTGAAAAAGCCAAGGGTTTTGAACTTTGGGCTGATGATGCTTCTCACTTTGCAGCTTGGGTCTTCGCCTTCGGTGGCGACATCTACGACACCACCACCAACCAATTCACCTATAATAGTGAAGAAGCTGTCGCAGCTGCAACCTTCCTGCAGGACATGTACAAGAGCGGTGCCGCCGTCTCCCCTGATGTCCAATACGGAGATCAAGGTGATTTTGGTAATGGTGACGTGCTCTTCTACATCGGTTCCACCTCTGGTATCCCGTATGTGATCAGTGGCGTTACAGAAGGTGCTAACTTCCAATGGGAAGCTGCTCCACTGCCTCACACCACACCAGAACCCGTTCAGAACATCTACGGTGCCTCTGTTTCCATGCCCAAGTCTGGCGATCCCGCCCGCGAATTAGCCGCATGGCTCTTCCTGCGCTGGTTCACCACCCCCGAAGTGAATGGTAAGTGGGCTGCCACCTCCAATTACTTCCCCTCCCGCCAGTCTGCTGTTCAGTATCTTGCTGAGACTTTTGAAAAACTGCCACAGTTCAAGACCGCTTATGACATGCTGGAGTACAACAACAAGTACGAACCCCCAGTGCCTGGTTACGATCCTATCCGTGTCATGGTTGGCGAAGCAGTACACGCCTTCACGGACGATACCACTGCTGATGTCAAAACCGTTCTTGACGGCCTGAACACCGCTGCCAATGAAAAATTGGCCGAATTCATGGCTCAGATCCAGAACTAAACTAAATTCTTCGATGAATGCCTCCCAGCAAATTGGGAGGCATTTTTTACTTAATACATCAAATGAAATTCAGGTTTTGTTGACCTTTTAAGATTTTTCTGATGGAAAGAAGTTATGCTATACTCACATTACTGGGGATGCCAGGTCTCGACGGGAGACACGGGTCCCGGATTGCGAGCCGAGAGGTACCGACCTCGTAAAATCCGTACACACTACAAGTGCCAATAACACTTCGTACGCTGCTCTTCCCCTCGCTGCATAAGCGTTAGGAAACAGCTTGACCCCCTGATCGGGGTCACGTCCCCTGGTCCGTCTGCCTGACCGGTACCAGCAAGGATGTCATAAAGTTAGGCTGCTGCTCATCACGCTGTGGGGTGAGTTCAAGAGGGCTTTCGGGCCTGAACAGATAGTTTGCCAGGCGTTCGGTTGTTTGACCCACTGGCAAGCGAAACCGAACAAACAACTACGCTCGTAGAGATTCGGAGGTTCGATCTTTCGGACGCGGGTTCGATTCCCGCCATCTCCACCTCAAAAGTTGAACCATTTCTGGTTCAACTTTTTCATTTTTTGCGTCATCCTGAGCCGCAGGCGAAGGACCTTAGTTATTCTTTTGGTCATTGAATCCAATTTTTATCTATTTTAAGGAGTATCCAACATAGATCCCTCACAAAACAGCTCGGGATGACGTATGGGGGGTGTGTCATCCTGAGCCGCAGGCGAAGGACCT
>CAYMNM010000024.1:16986-23032 GCA_964391795.1 uncultured Anaerolineaceae bacterium
GTGTCATCCTGAGCCGCAGGCGAAGGACCTTTGTTTATAATTATTTGTGGCCTCTTATAACTTATTGAAACTTTTCAGCTTTAGTTACCAAACCGCGCAAGTCGGACTCGGAAATAATGGGCACTTTCAATGCGACAGCTTTTTGGTACTTGGAACCCGGGTCCGCTCCTAAAACCAGGTAGCTGGTCTTTGAACTCACTGATCCGGTCACTTTACCGCCATTTTCAAGGATGTAAGCCTCAATCCCGTCTCGCGAAAAGCTTTCCAATGTGCCGGTCACCACAAAAGTCATGCCTTCCAGGGGGAGAGGTCCACTTTTCGCCGCAACTTGTTCGATCGGCCAAATATTCAGACGTTTGAATTCAGCAAGAATCTGCTGATTGTTTTCGACTCGAAACCAATCGTAAACTGATCTTGCCAGGTTGGGCCCAACACCTTCCACTTCCTGAAGCTGCTCAAGGTTAGCGTTGCCAAGATGATCCAGGTCAACAAATTTCTCAGCCAGTTTTCGAGCGGCAACCTCGCCAATACCATGAATTCCCAGACCAATGATTAAACGTTGCAGGGGCTGCTTCTTTGAGGCCGCTATGGCATCCAGAAGATTATCAGCTTTCTTATGGCCAAATTTCTCCAACTTTAGCAAGTCTTCCTTTTTGAGTGAGTAGAGGTCAACAGCAGAGCGCACAAGACCCGCATTGCTTAACTGCGCTACGATTTGTTCCCCAAGGCCAGCAATATCCATTGCACCGCGTGAAGCAAAATTTTCCACATTACGAGTTAACTGAGCCGGGCAAGCTGCATTCGGGCAGTAATAAGCTACTTGTTCCGGGTCCTTTTCAACAACCGAACCGCAGGAAGGGCAATGCTTTGGAACCTGGAACGGTACCTGATTGCCATCCCTCTTTTCAGGAAGACTCGCCAGGATGTAGGGAATAACTTCACCCGCACGCTTGATCAGAACATAATCGCCAATACGGATGTCTTTATCTCGAATGAAATCAAAATTGTGTAGGGTTGCCTGCCGCACCACAACACCGCCAATATTGACAGCTTGTAGATGCGCTTCCGGGGTTAGCACACCAGTCCGCCCGACGTTTATGATGATATCCTCAAGCTTGGTTTCAACTTCCTGGCCAGGGTACTTGTAAGCCAAAGCCCCTCGAGGGTCTTTTCCACTAAAACCGAGGCTGGCTGCTAATTGCAGGTCATTGACCTTGATAACCACGCCATCCGCATCATAGGGCCAGTTATGGCGTTCCAAGCCTTCCTGCTCACAAATCTGGATAGCTTGGTCCATATCCTTGGCATGCCAAAATAGCGGATTGGTGGGGAAACCGAGCTTGCTTAGATAATCCAGAAGGTCCGATTGGGTTGCCGGCATTCGGGCACTGCTCTCCACAATCTGGTAGACAAAAAGCCTAAGAGGACGCCTGGCTGTAATCTTAGGGTCCAACTGCCTTAGCGATCCGGCAGCCGTATTGCGTGGGTTGAGGTAAGCTTTTTCGCCAAGCTTTTCAAGTTCTGCATTTAGTTGCTCAAAATCCTTCTTGAAGATCAGGCATTCCCCACGGACAACCAAGCGATCTGGGGCTTCAAAACCGGGTTTGATTGGTATCCGCAAGGGAAGTGAAGGCAGAGTCTTGAGGTTTTCAGTAATATCTTCACCGACCAGACCATCGCCGCGGGTTGCCCCTAGCACAAAGACGCCCTTTTCGTAGTGCAATACAACCGTCAGCCCATCCAGTTTTGGTTCCAAAGCAAAATCTGCAGATCCTAATGCAGGGTTTAGCTTCAAGATTCTCGCGTACCATTCACGGGCGTCCTGACTGCCAAAACCATTGGCCAAACTGAGGATTGGCTTTGGATGTTTTACTTTTCGAAATTTACTGAGTGGGCTAGCGCCTGTGCGTTGGGTAGGTGAATCCGGACTGATCCATTCTGGATGTTCGGCTTCTATTGCTTTCAGGCGATTGAAGAGTTGGTCGTATTCATCATCGCTGATTTCAGGCTGATCCAGAGTATTGTACAAATAATTATGGTAATTTATCTCGTTGCGCAGGTTTTCAAGTTCCTGCTTCAATTCTTTTTCACCCATATTTTCCTCCAGCCCGCAAGCTTTCTTGCTTAATTATAAAGTGGGAGGACAAAATCCTTTAATATCAAATGTTCCTGGCGAGAATCGAACTCGCATGAACGGCTTCGGAGGCCGTTGCCTTATCCATTAGGCCACAGGAACAAGTTTGCCAATTATACCCATTTTCAGTCGATTTACAGCTTCAGAGCAGCCAGCAGTTCAGGCAGTCTGGCGATAAGGTCGTCACGTCTGAGTGGGTGCCAGTTGCTACCATCATCCTTAAACCTGGGAATAATGTGGAAATGCGTGTGCCAAACGGCTTGCTGGCCATATTTACCACAATTGTTAAGCACCTGAAAATCGACAAAATTGAATTTTTCACGATACATATCCAGCACATTACGTACAGCCAGCATGGCCGACTGCAGGTCTGCTGGTTCGATACTCAATATATCCCTGGAATGTTTTTTGGGGATTACCAGGGTGTGGTAAGGCGTGCGTGGGTTGGTATCCAAAAAAGCGAGATTATGGCCATCTTCATAGACTTTATAACAAGGAGAGGCACCCCTAATAACCTGGCAGAAAATGCAATTACTCTCCATGATTCTCCTAAAATACCAAGCTCGTGCGTTCGAATTCACAATCCGAGGGATCAATTTCCAAGAATCTTACCAAGTCATCTGGGCGGCCAGTGTTCCCAGGAGTGGCGCTCATGCACACACGCAATGCATGTTGCTCGTCGATCCATTCGGTCTGCAAGATCATCGGGCGTAAATTCTTGATTTTGCCACGATTCTCAGTCTCCAAAATATCTTTTTGTAAAAGCTGATCCAAGCGCGTTTTCAGAGTAACAAGGTCTAAATTCTCAGGGAATTTGATAAGGAACTCAGAGGCGCTTAGGCTGCTTTGCAGGCTGGGCATTTGGTTGGGAACTTCCTGGACATCCAATATCTCCAACTCTGAAGGAACAGCTGATTTCAATGCAGCTTCAATAATTGGTAAGTCCATGGCTTCATTCATCCAAAAATCCAGTACTTCAGCCCGACTTGAAAACCCAAGGGGTAAGGCAGAAGCCAGGTTTAACCTGACTTTGGGGCTGAAGCCCTGACTGTATCGGATGGGAAGCCCAGAGCGCCTGAGCGCCCGTTCAAATAATCGTTGCAGATCAATGTGACCTGTGAAGCGCAAATCATCAACTTTTTTAAAATTAACTCGGATGCGTGTAGGTGTATCGTTCATGCTGGGCATCCCCAATAATAATCCTGAAGACCTGGCCGAAGGTCTTCGTAGTAATCAAGGATTCCACAGCGATAGCACTGTCCCCGGCAGTCATCTCGAGTGCGACCCTCTTGGCTTAACTTCCATTCCCTGAGCAAATGGGATTTATGTACACCTGTGGAAATGTGGTCCCAGGGTAAAACCTCTTCCTCAGTACGGGCACGATAGGTGTAGAAATCAGGATCAATCCCCAAACTGGTAAAGGCATCCAGCCAGGCTTGCTTATTGAAGCGTTCATTCCAGGCATCAAACTTTGCACCGTTCTGCCATGCTTTCAGAATAACCTCAGATACTCTGCGGTCACCTCGGGATAGCCAGGCTTCCAGGATAGTCTCATCGGGTTTGTTATAACTTACTTTGATGCCCGATTTGAAACCGGCAGCGCGCAGAAAATCCAGTTTTTCTTGTAAAAGGCTGCTTTGCTCGACAGGAAACCACTGAAAGGGTGTATGCGGTTTTGGAATCAAGCTGCCAATCCCCAGACTCACCCTAACGCGGTTGCCTTTTATACTTTTGCCAAGGCGCAGGATTTTCTTTGATAGATCCATAATGGCTTCAACATCTTCCATTGTCTCTGTCGGCAGACCAATCATGAAGTAGAGCTTGATGCTCAACCAGCCATGCTCGAAGATCGTGCGTACGGTCTCCAGTAACTCAGTTTCATCCAAGGATTTATTGATGACTGCCCGCATTCGATCAGTAGCTGCTTCAGGAGCTAAGGTAAAACCACCAGAGGGCTTAAGAGCCTGCAGATTTTCCATTAATTCCACTGAAAAAGAGGCAATTCGTAGGGAGGGAAGGCTCACTTGTATCTGAGAACCTCCAAAGCGCTCTTGCACTTGCTTTGTAAGCTCCACGATATTTGTGTAATCAGAGGAAGATAGCGAAAGCAGTCCGACTTCTTCGTAACCAGTGGCCTTCAGGGAACTTTCTATCGCGTCCAGAACTTCAGAAACTGGCCTTTCGCGCACTGGCCGGCTGACAATCCCCGCGTGGCAAAACCGGCATCCGCGCGTGCAGCCACGCATGATTTCGATGGCAATTCGGTCATGCACGATTTCCACATTTGGAACAATCGGCCTTACGGGTGGCGGTGGCAGCTTGGCAACGATCCGTTTGATAACCTTGCTGGGTGCTTGAGTGCTGACTGGCGTAACAGTGTCGATTGTGCCATCCGCCTTGTAAAGCACCTCGTAGAGTGAGGGCACGTAAACCCCCTTGATTTCTGCCAATCTTTCAAAGAGGTCCTTTTTTGAGGTTCCAGCCGCCTTCCAAGCCTGGTGGCAATCCACGATTTCTTGGATAACATCTTCACCTTCACCAATGACGAAGGCATCCATGAAGGCATGCATCGGCTCAGGATTAAAAGCTGCCTGTCCACCTGCGATCACCAGTGGATAGGTTTCATCACGTTCAGAGCTCAAAAGTGGTAAACCAGAGAGATCCAGGATGTTGAGCACGTTGGTGTAAATGGACTCGTATGGTAGGGTGAAGCCCAAAATATCAAAATCTTTCAAAGGCTTTTTGCTCTCTAATGAGAAGAGCAATTGCCCGGTTTCCCGCAGTTTGGTTTCCATATCCAGCCAAGGTGCAAATGCTCGTTCAGCGGCCACATCTGCGCGATGGTTCAACAGATCGTAAAGAATTGCCAGACCCAGGTTGGGTTGGCCAAGGTCATAAATATCAGGGAAAATCAGAGCAATATGGGTGTTAACTGTTTCCCAATTCTTTTTAATCTGGTTGTGTTCTCCGCCTACATAGCGGCCGGGTTTTTCCACAGTTAATAGAATTTTTTCAATCTTTTTTGGAATCATTTTATTCTTTGATAAACCGTTTTTCTGCTTCTACAGGATTGATTAGGCTGCCGATGCCGTCGATGTGGATGGAAACTGTATCACCATCCACAATAGGGCTGACTCCAGCTGGTGTTCCGGTCAGGATTATATCCCCCGGGTTCAAAGTCATGACCGTTGAGGTGTAAAGAACCAACTGAAGAGGGTCAAATACCATATCACGGGTTGAACTCATCTGCTTCATTGAGTTATTGATGTGGGAAGTGATGATAGCATCACTAGGGTCAAATTCCGTTTCAATCCATGGGCCAAGCGGGCAAAAGGTATCAAAACATTTGCTTCGCGCCCATTGACTATCATTCCTTTGAAGATCGCGCGCTGTAATGTCATTGGCAATCGTGTAACCAAAAATCGCGTCCTGCACCTCTCCGGATTCCAACCAGCGACTCTGCTTCCCTATTACCACTGCCAGTTCCCCCTCAATTTCCACCTGGGCTGATTGTGGAGGTAAGATGATCGGGAGGCCACTTGGGATAAGGGTGGAGGGAGCCTTAAGAAAAATTACCGGCAACTGAGGTACTTCACTCTGCATCTCGGCAGCATGTTCAGGATAATTCTTGCCGATGGCAATGATTTTGCTGGGCTGGCATGGAACCAGCAGTTCAACTTCTGCCAACTTAAATTCAGGCTCAAGTCGGCGGAAATCTCCAAAAGGATCCCCCTGGATCTGGCCAACTTTGTCCTGAAAAACCCAGCCATACTGGGCATTGATGTTCTTGGTTTTAAATCGAACTATTCTCATAATTTAGCGTATAATAGAGTGCCTCGGGCGGATAGCTCAGTTGGTTAGAGCGCATCTTTTACACAGATGAGGTCGCAGGTTCGAGCCCTGTTCTGCCCA
>CAYMNM010000025.1:0-4370 GCA_964391795.1 uncultured Anaerolineaceae bacterium
ATTGACCGCCGCGGCGGCCTTGCTAAAGTGCTTTACGAAGCCGTTAATGACCCCACCCTTCCCCGCCTAACCATCCATTACCAGGGCCCCAAACCGGACCTGATGAAGGATGAAGCCCAAGCCATCGTCACCGGCTCACTTGACGAAAAAGGTGTCTTCCAGGCTACTGAATTGCTGATGAAGTGCCCTTCCAAGTACGAAGCTTCCGTTCCTGACCAATCCGAATAGATTTTAGAGGTTTCATGTTTTATATAGGTCTACTTTGCTTTGCTTTAGCCTTGCTTGCAATCCTGGCAGCTGTCATCCTCACCGTTCTGCGCCTTATCCGCAAAGAACACAGCCTCTCAGGCTTCGTCCGCAGCCTTGCCATTGGTAGTTTTGGCCTGCACACGCTCTCCGTTATAGGTATGCTCAGCCTACAGATCATGGGTGATTTCCAGAATGCTTATGTTTTTTCGGTTACCAATACCCCTATGCCCCTCATTCTCAAGATAACGGCACTTTGGGGCGGCCAGGCGGGCTCACTCTTTTTCTGGACCTGGATTGTAAACTTCTGCCTCTTCATTGCCCTGGTTTCCCGCCATCGCCTGCTAGATGCCTGGTCCTTCCTAATTGCAGCCTTGAATGTGCTCTTCTTCGGCGTAACGGCCTTTTGGCTTTCCAATCCCTTCAACCGCATCTGGGAACTGGCTGATGGCAGTTTCACTGAAGCGCTCTTCTCCCCCGGAGTCGGGGCAGTGCTTTCAAAGTTCTCTGACGGCTCGGGACTCAACCCACTTTTGCGCCATCCCGCCATGGTCATCCATCCACCCTTGCTCTACCTGGGTTATGGGCTCTTCCTGATCCCCTTTGCAATCGCCGTCTCCAAATTGATTCGCGCCGACCAGGACGAAAATCTGCTTGACCAGACCCGTGGCTGGATACTGGCTGCCTGGGTGATGCTCTCTGCAGGCCTGGCCTTGGGCTCTTGGTGGGCTTACAACGTGCTCGGTTGGGGTGGTTATTGGGCCTGGGACCCGGTAGAAACCGCCTCCTTGCTGCCCTGGCTTGCCAGCACTGGCCTATTGCATAGCTTGCTGTTGCAGCGCAAACGCCACATTTTCCACCGCTTCAACCTGATTTTGGTTCTTCTTTCCTGGTTCCTGGTGGTCTTCAGCATCTTTGTCACCCGCTCTGGCATTATCAACTCGGTTCATGCTTTCGGTGAATCCTCCATTTCAATTCCCCTCGCTGTATACACCGTTCTCACCCTGCTACTCCTCGTCTTTTTGTTGGTTTGGCGCTCCAAAAAATACGCCTCTGACTGGGAATTTAAGTCTCCCTTCGCCCGCGAAGCCCTCTTTCTCTACACCAACGTCATCCTTTTAGCTCTCGTTGCGGTTTGCATGTGGGGTCTGCTTTACCCCATCATCACCGGCGTCTTTCAGGAAACGCAAATCGGCCTGGATAAAGCCTACTTCATGACTGTCACCGGACCGCTCTTCATCATCCTGGTTTTACTGATGGCCATCTGCCCACTCTTGGGATGGACGACTGCAGGCGTCAAGAAGCTTGGCAAAACCATTCTCATTCCGCTGGCGGTGGCTATCCTCGGCAGCGTAGCGGCCTACTTTATGGAGGTCCATAGCGCCCAGGGTCTATTGGGTATCTTCATGGCCTTACTTGGTCTTGCTGTTTTGATGTCAATCACCCTCCGTGATGCCATTGCCGTGGGAGGCAATAAGTTCTGCTCCCTCTGGTGGAAGCAACGCGCCCGGTACGGCGCTTACTTCGTGCATGCCGGCATCCTACTGATCGCGCTTGGAATCACTGGCGTTGAGGTGCTCTCCGCCCATCAACAAGGCGTCATTCAGAAAGGCGAGCGCATGCCCATTGGTGCCCACTTTGAATTGGAATTTATTGGCCTGGAAGAATCCTGGACCAGCCCCGAATACAAAACCGTCGAAGCCCACACAGTCGTCTGGCAGGATGGCGTACAGGTGGCCGAGCTCTTCCCCGGCCAGAATGTTTACATCGACCGTGGTGAAACCCTCAGCGTTCCGGCCAGTTACAGCACTTTACGGGGTGACCTTTACACCCAATTGATTTCCTATGATCTGGATGTACCTTATATTGCGGTGACCGCCGCGGATAACCCTATGGCTTCCTTCCTATGGATTGGTGCTTTACTGCTGGTTCTTGGGGGCTCTCTGGCGTTGACCCTGCGGCCAAAGTTGGATATGCTTCTTGAAGCCGCTTAAGTTCTTTCTATGTTAATGGAAGGCATTTCACCCGGATGAGCGTTTTAGAGCTGCAGGCAAATCAGATTAACAAGACATATGGGCACCAGAAGGTGCTTAATAGTCTTAGCCTGCGTCTTGAAGGCGGCCAACTTACCTGCCTGCTCGGCCAAAACGGGGCCGGTAAAACCACCTTGTTGCGCATTCTGGCCGGCCTGCAAAAACCCAACAGCGGCCAGATTCTGCTAAACAGCCTGCCACTTGACGAAGGTTTCCACAGGCAGGTTGGCGCGGTGATGCACCAGACCTTCCTCTATGAGTACTTAACCGCTCTTGAAAACCTGCGCTTTTACGCCCAGCTTTACCAAGTTCCCTCAGATACACACTATTTAAAAGAAGCCCTCACCCGTGTGGGATTGGGCAAGGCGCGCGAAGTACCTGTGCGAACTTTTTCACGCGGGATGAAGCAGCGCCTTACGATTGCCCGCGCGCTGATTTCCGACCCCCAATTGCTGCTTTTTGATGAGCCCTACACCGGCCTGGACCTTTCTGGCTGTCAGCTGCTCAACGAACTGCTGGCCGAAGAAAAAGCCAAAGGCCGCATTATCCTGGCCACCACCCACGAATTCGAGTTTGTGCGCCAGGTGGCTGACCGCTTTGTCATCCTAAACAAAGGCCGCCTGGTGGACGACTTTGAAGGTGGCCCCCATCTCAGCCTGGACCGCCTGGAAGCACGCTATTTGGCCATCACTACCCCACGCCCCATTGCAGGGGCAAGTTCTGCCCCCTCCCCCCAGGAGATCAGCGCATGACTCAGTGGCTACGCGCAGTTAAAACGCTCATATGGAAGGATTTGGTCCAGGAATGGCGCAGCCGCGATGTCATCACGGCTATGTTTAGCTTTGCCGTGCTCAGCCTCTTCATTTTTAACTACGCCATGGAGCTTGCACCCGCCAACCGCAACGAAATATCGGCCGGAATCATCTGGGTGGTCATGCTTTTCTCCGGCACACTCGGCCTCAACCGTGCCTTCAGCGCTGAACAAGACCAGGGCTGCTTTGACGGCCTCTCCTTGGCGGTGCCGGATTTGTCTGTCATCTACGTAGCCAAGATGCTCAGCAACTACCTGATGATGCTCTTTATTGTTGTGCTGGTGGTGCCGCTCTACTCTGTGCTTTACAACTATTCGCTTTTCAACCTGGGCTTTATTGGCGTTTTGCTGCTGGGGGCCTTGGGCTACGCAGCCACGGGTACTTTAATAGCCGGTATGACCGTGCAGACGCGCATGCGCGACCTGTTGCTGCCCATCCTGCTCTTCCCGATCTTGATGCCCCTCAACATGGCCGTGGTCAAAGCCGCTGGCGGCTTCCTCTCGGGTATGCCCTACGCCCAATTCAGCATCTGGTTACCGATGCTCCTGGTTTACGATATCATCATGTCAACTTTAGGATTTATGGTGTTTAACTATGTCATCTCAGACTAAAACGATTCGCATTCTCTTTGGCGTCGCGGCCGTGCTGATTGCTGGCGCTTTCGCCATGGTGTTGCTTTATGCTCCACCAGAACAGACTATGGGCCTGGTGCAGAAGGTTTTTTACTTCCACATGTCTTCCGCATGGATTGGTATGCTGGCCTTTCTCTTTGCTGCCCTCTTCGCAATTCTCTATCTCTCTAAAAAAGATTTGCGTTGGGATCGTTTTGAAGCTTCTTCCGTTGAAATCGGCCTCATTTTTACACTGGTAACGAACTTCAGCGGCATGATCTGGGGAAAAGCCGCCTGGAACACCTGGTGGACCTGGGACCCGCGCCTGACCACTATGACCATTATGGCCTTCACCTACATTGCCTATCTGCTGCTGCGCCGTGGCATGGACGACCCCGCCAAACGCGCCCAATTTGGCGCCATTTACGCGCTCATTGGCTTCATCACCGTGCCTATGACCTTTTTCTCTGCCCGTTATTTACGCACCATCCACCCCATTCTCTTCGGCAGCGGTGCCGAGAAGATGGCCCTCACGCCTAAAATGCTGCACACCATGGGCTTCAGCCTTGTGGCCTTCACTGTCCTATTTATTGCCCTTTTACTTTACCGCGAGCGCCTGATGGCCGCGGAAGAACAATTAGCCGCGCTCGAAAGCGCCCAGGAGGACT
>CAYMNM010000025.1:4470-5846 GCA_964391795.1 uncultured Anaerolineaceae bacterium
CATAAAACCTCCATCTGGCACTTCACTTGCATCCTCTCCTATTAACAAGCATCAGAAAAACCTAAGGCATCTCTCCCCAACTCTTAAACTGAATGGAGATGTGGGGTCTTGTAGGGAACGCAGAAATGCGTTCCGGATTGAAATAAAAAATGGAACGGTTATTACCGTTCGCCACTAAAAAATAAGAAAGCATCTTCTGGTATTTACTATCTGAAGCCACAGGAATGATACATGGAACGCGCATTTGGCATTGACCTAAACGAGTTTGACGCCGGCAAGGGCAAAGTGGATTTCGACAAAATCCAGGCCCACAAGCCCGAGGTCAGCTTTATTGCGGCTCGCAGCGGCGTCAGCCAGGATTACCAGGATCCGCGCTTCTCAGACTACTGGACCGAAATGGGCCGCATTAGCGTCTGCCGTATGGCCTACCACGTTATCCACTTCGGCGACTCCGCCCTCAACCAAATGGACAACCTTTTCAAAACTGTCTCTGGCGACGCCATTTGGTCTGTAGACCGCCTGGCCTTGGCCTTTGATTCCGCGGGCCTCAACCCCAAACTGCGCATCACCAACATCGCCCTCAAATGCCTTGAAATTTGTAAGACTCGCACCAGTTTCCACCCAATCATTTATTCCAATGCCGCCTGGCTGAATGAAAACCTGGATCTCGCCGCCCTTCCACCGCTTCACTTCTGGCTTTCGACCTACGAAAAATCTCCTTTGCCTTTGTTTTACGCGGCCGAGCACCCCGGCCCGCCCACCCTCCCGATGGGCCTTTCCACCTGGCTTATCCAGCAAACCGGCAACAAATGCAAACCGATTGGCTCAAAACGCCACTACATGCACTACAACCGCTTCAATGGCAACACAGATGATTTACGCTACTTCTTTGGCAAGGCAGGCGATGTACACCCAACGGCTGCCAGCCAGACGAAATTCCAGGCGCGCTGCATCGTAACTGCCCTCTACACCCGTGGCGGACCTGGCCCCGCTTACCCCGTGCAAGGAACTATCAGCCTGGGCGATGTGGTGGATGTCTACGAAGTGCGCGATTCCTGGTTTCGCATCGATCCCTTTGCCCAGGTCTGGTGCTCCGGGTCACGCAGTTACATGCTGCCGGCCAATGCTAATGAAGTGGAAGAGGCTACGCTTTTCCAAATCCGCGTGGTTGCGCCTGGCCTTTACAAACGCTCAGGCCCGGGCTCGGACTTTCAGGTGGTGGGTACGCTTGCCCAAGGTGACCTGGCCACGGTCTACGAAATAAAAGATGGTTGGTATCGGATCAAATCCAGCGCGGAAGTCTGGTGTGCCAGCGCTCCCCACTACGTGGAACGCATCGACAGCCCCAGTGCTGAAGGTTAATTCTTCATAGAAAA
>CAYMNM010000025.1:5946-8656 GCA_964391795.1 uncultured Anaerolineaceae bacterium
AATTTCACATTGACACATGTAACAATGAATTTATAATAATAAATGTAATATATATCCTATTCTATGCAATAAAAAGCAAAACGGAGACATAATGAACAAACGCACTTTTCTTATTTTATTGGCCCTCATCGCAGCAGCGTTGATTGGTTGGGTTGTCTGGTCAAGTAGCCAGGCAAAAGCCACCCCAGTTGACGCAAACGCTATTGGCCAACAGTGGTGGGGTTCTGCCCATGCCGATATCCAAGGAGAACCTTTTTCGCACTGGAACGGTGATGAGGTTGCGGAAGGAGAGGATTTACCTTCTATTCCGCCTAACTGTGCAAAATGCCACAGTACCTCAGGTTTTGTTGATTATATCGGTGGGGACGGAAGTGAAGCCGGCAAAGTTGACGCTCCTGGCATCGTAATGCAGGGCGTACAATGCGCGGCTTGCCACAATGCTGCCGCTGAAACCTATACCGATGTAACTTTGCCCTCAGGTGTTGTCGTCAAAGCTGAAGTCAATTCCGCCTGTGTAACCTGCCACTCTGGCACAAATGCTGGCCTTGCTGTGGATAAGAACAAGCTTGTCGTCGCCGCTGGTGCTGGTGCTGACGACACCCCGCTTGAGAAATCCTCTCTGGTGACCCCCCACTACTTCCATGCAGCCGCGGTTCAAACCGGAGCTGATGGTAAGAGCGGTTATGAATACGCCGGCAAGACTTACGCTGGCACCTTCGTCCACGATGAAAAGGTCAACGAGTGCACCGAGTGCCACGACCCCCATACCCTGCACATCGTCAAAGCTGCAGATTCCAAAGATAGCCTCTGTGCTACCTGCCACTCCAACGTCAAATCCTATGCCGATTACCGCAATGTGCCCGGCAAGGTGGATTACGATGGTAACGGAACAGTTGAACCTGTAGCTGTCGAAATCGCTGGTATGGAAACCCTCCTTAAAGCAGCCATCAATAAGTACAGCGCTGAAAAACTTGGCAGTGCTCTGGGCTTCAATTTCGATTCTTATCCTTATGGTTATGTTGACACCAACGCAGATGGCACAATTGATGAATCCGAAAGTACTTACGCTAATGGCTACAACACCTACAGTCCCCGCTTGCTCCGCGCCAGTTTCAACCTGTTTTTCGCTCATAAAGAACCGGGTGCCTACGTCCATAATGCCAAGTATGTCCTGCAGTTGATGTACGACTCAATTGCTGACCTCGGTGGCGATGTGGCCGGCCTCACACGACCTTAACGGTTGGTAGGTAAAATTATGAATTCTTCTACTACAGCTCAACGGAAGACCATCTTCTTTGTCATCTGTGCCGTGCTCGTCCTGGCACCGTTGGTGGTGATGTTCCTCTTCCCTTCACCTACACCGCTGGCGCCGCTTGAGAATCTTTCAATCGCGCTTGGCTTTGTCGGCCTGACTCTCGCTGGTTTACAGTTTATTCCAGTTGCCAGGCTGCCAGGCTTGGGTGATGCTCTTGAATTGGATAAGGTCTATAAAGGACATCATGTGGTGTCCCTTATCTCCATCCTTTTCATCTGTTTGCATCCATTCCTGCTCATCCTCCACAACACTGATTTTGTTTCTTTATTGAATCCCTTCAATAAAATGACCGTTTGGTCCGCAGGAGCTTGGGGGCTCATCTTCTTTGTGCTCATCGGTATCATCTCTGCCTTCCGCAAGGAAATCAAGATGGATTACCGTGCCTGGTTGGTTTCACATGACCTGTTGGCAGTAGCCCTTTTTGTGGCAGCCCTCGTACACGTCTTTAATGTGCGCCTCTACACCGCCCGCAAAGCCATGGTTGGTCTCTGGATCTTACAGGCAGTCATCTGGTTGGGTATCACCCTCTGGATCCGTCTCTTCCGTCCACTGGCCCTGGGAAAGAACCCCTACGTGGTAAAGGAAGTGGTTGCTCAACCAAACAACACCAGCGATGTCTACCTCGTCCGCAAGGATGGCAAACCGGTTATGCAGTTCAATGCTGGCCAGGTTGCCTGGATTGGTACAGGCTCCGCCTTCGAGTTCAGCCGTAACCCATTCTCATTTGCTGGCAGCGCTGAAGACCGCGAAAAGTTGCGTTTCTCCATTAAAGCAGCTGGTGATTTCACCGCTAAAATGGCCGACCTCAAACCTGGTGACAAGTTCTTTGTGGATGGCCCCTACGGCCCTTGCAGTATCTGCAGCGACGTATCCAAGACTGGCATCGTGCTCTTTGGCGGCGGTATTGGTATGGCCCCCATTATGAGCATCTTAAATACTTTAGCCGACCGCAAGGATCAACGCCCAGTTTATGTCTTCTACGGTGATTTGAATGAAGACACCCTGATGTATCAGGACGAACTGAAGCGCCTCAAGTCTCAGACCAACCTGACTCTCGTTCAGGTGCTCGAAAAACCACTCAACCCAGATTATCAACCCTGCGGCTACATCAATCGCGCCCTGGTTGAACAAACCCTGCCCGCCAATTACAAGGAGTTTGCTTACTTCATGTGTGGCCCTCTGCCCATGATGAAAGCAATGGACAAATTGCTGCATGGCATGCAGGTTCCTGCTGGTCACATCAGCGCTGAAGAATACGAAATGGCCTAAAAAACCAAAAGGATTCACCAAACAGGCGGAGAAGGTTCTCCGCCTGTTTTTCTTAACTCCTATCAATTTTGTCTGCCTATGCGTTGGGGATGCCCGGCTCCTACTCTATAGCCAACAATCAGAAGG